>JAZNXQ010000243.1:0-14455 GCA_045593945.1 Lachnospiraceae bacterium
CAACATGTACAACAGAAGGAAGCAAGTCAAAGCATTGCAAGAGATGTGGTGACAAAGGCGAGGTAACGGCTGTTGAGGTTATAGAGCACAAGTATTCGAATTGGAAGGTAGTTTTGGCAGCCGATTGTGTGAATGCCGGTAAGAGAGAGCGTAGTTGTGAGTCTTGCGGACATACGGAGGAAAGCACGATAAAAGCCCTCGGACATAATTTTTCGGGTAAATATGTTGTGGATACACCTGCAACATGTACATCTTCCGGAGTTGAATGGAACTATTGTTCACGCTGTAATGTCAAGGGTGAGAAGAGAGTTATTGAGCCGGTCGGTCATGATTATACAGAGTGGGAAAATATAGTGGTGGCAGATTGTGTGCACGAAGGTGAGAAGAAACACAGCTGCAAGAACTGCGGATACTCGGAAAAAGTAATTGTAGAAGCCCTCGGACATTATTTTTCTGATATATATGTAGTAGAAATACCTGCAACATGTATGACTTCAGGAGTAGAATGGAACTATTGTACACGCTGCAATACTAAGGGTGATAAGCGGATTATTGAGCTTGGCGGGCATGATTATACAAAGTGGGAAACTATAGTAATTTCGGACTGTGAGCAAGCAGGCGAGAAGAAACATAGTTGTAAGGATTGCGGATACACGGAAATAGAAGTTGTAGAAGCTCTTGGACATGATTTTTCGGATAAATTCACCATAGATATACCACCGACTTGTGAGGAACAGGGGATTAAGTCAAAGCATTGTCAGTACTGTAGTGTAAGAAGTGAGATAACAGTAGTTGAGGCAACAGGACATTCATATGATAATGGAGGGGAGGATGCTTATTATTGCACAGTGTGCAAGAAGGCATTAGAGGAAGAATAATTCTTCTCAACTTTTGATATTTTCCGTGTATTTTGTAAAATTTTGCTTGCAATCTTAAAAATAAGATGTTATAATATTTGAGAATGATATATTAGGATGATAAAAGAGTGGACTGACGTCCACTCTTTCGTTTTGCATAAGCAGGAAGGCAGGTGGAACAATATGGCAAAGAGAGAAGATTATGAAGTTAAGACGGAGCAGCTTGTACAGCCCATAGTTGATGCGAACAGTTTTGAACTTGTGGATGTAGAGTATGTAAAGGAAGGAAGTAACTGGTACCTCAGAATTTATATTGATAAACCGGGCGGAATCACAATTGATGATTGTGAGGTTGTAAGCAGGGAACTCAGCGATATTCTCGATGCGAAGGATTTTATTGAGGATGCATATATACTTGAAGTAAGCTCACCGGGACTTACAAGACCGCTTAAGAAGGATAAAGATTTTCAGAGGAATCTTGAGAAGGAAGTAGAGATTAAGCTGTTTAAACCTTTTGAGAAGAGAAAAGACTTTGACGGCATTTTGAAAGCGTTTGATGCGGATACGGTTACCGTGGAGGAAGACGGCAGGGAATTGGTATTTAACCGTAGTGATATAGCATTAATAAGATTAGCATTTGATTTTTAATTCAGGATAAGGAGGATATAACAAAAATGAACAAGGAATTAATCGAGGCATTGAATTTGCTCGAAAAGGAAAAGGACATAAGTAAGGAGGTATTGTTTGAGGCAATCGAAAACTCGCTTATTACAGCCTGCAAGAATCATTTCGGAAAGGCAGACAATGTACGTGTTACAATAGACAGAAAGACAGGAGATTTCAAGGTTTTTGCCGAGAAGACTGTTGTAGAAGAGGTTGAGGATGAGGTTACGGAGATTAGCCTTGCCAATGCAAAACTTAAGGATGTTAAATACGAAATCGGCGATATTGTTAACGAAGAGATTAAGTCAAAGGAATTCGGACGTATCGCAACACAGAACGCTAAGAATGTAATTCTTCAGAAGATTCGTGAAGAGGAGCGTAAGATTCTTTTCAGTCAGTACTACGAGAAGGAGAAGGACATTGTAACAGGTGTTGTTCAGCGTTATGTAGGTAAGAACGTAAGCATTAATCTTGGTAAGGTAGATGCAATGCTTATGGAGACAGAGCAGGTTAAGGGTGAGGTTTTCCAGCCTACAGAGAGAATTAAGCTTTATATCTTAGAGGTTAAGGATACAACCAAGGGACCTCGTATCATGGTTTCAAGAACACATCCCGAGCTTGTTAAGAGATTGTTTGAAGCAGAGGTTACAGAGATTCAGGACGGTACTGTTGAGATTAAGAGTATTGCCAGAGAAGCAGGTTCAAGAACAAAGATGGCAGTATGGTCAAAGAATGCAGATGTTGATCCGGTTGGCGCATGTGTAGGTGTTAACGGTGCACGTGTTAACTCTATCGTTGATGAACTTCGTGGTGAGAAGATTGATATTATCAATTGGAATGAGAATCCTGCAATTCTTATTGAGAATGCACTTAGCCCTGCAAAGGTTATTTCCGTTATTGCAGATGATGAAGACAAGACAGCAATCGTTGTTGTTCCTGATTACCAGTTGTCACTTGCAATCGGTAAAGAGGGTCAGAATGCAAGACTTGCAGCTCGTCTTACAGGTTTCAAGATTGACATTAAGAGCGAGAGCAAGGCAAGAGAGATGGAAGAACTCAGAGAATTGTTCGAAGGCGGACAGGATTACTACGAGTATGATGAAGAGTATGACGAGTACGATGAGTATGATGATGTTGAGTACGCAGACGAGGACAACGAATAATTTTTAGGAAGTGATATAATGGCAGCAACTGTTAAAAAGATTCCACAGAGGCAGTGTAACGGATGCGGAGAGATGAAGAACAAGAAGGAACTTATCCGCGTGATTAAGACTAACGAAGGCGAAATCTCTGTAGATGCAACAGGTAAGAAGAACGGAAGAGGAGCATACATTTGCCCGTCTTTAGATTGCTTTAAGAAAGCTGTTAAAAATAAAGGACTTGAGCGCTCGCTGAAGGCAACCGTGCCGGAAGAGATTTATAAGCAATTGGAAGAGGAGATGATTAATCTTGGCACAAAATAAGGTTATGTCACTCTTAAGTATTGCGATGAAAGCCGGTAAGATTGCAAGCGGTGAATTTTCGGTCGAAAAGTCCATTAAAGAAAAGAAAGCGTATCTTGTATTGGTAGCGATGGATGCATCGGATAATACGAAGAAAAAGTTTCGTAATATGTGTACTTACTATAAGGTGCCTATGTATATAATAAGTGACAAGTTTGAACTGGGACATGGAATCGGTCGTGAGATGAGAGCGATGGTTTCGGTTCTGGACGAAGGATTTAAGAATGCTATCATGAAGCAATTGGATGAAAATAACGGAGGTAGTAAGTATGGCGAAAATGAAGATTAGTGAATTGGCTGAGAAGCTGAAGAACGAAGGCCATAATTTTGAAAGTAAAGACATTATTAAGGCGTTAGATGAATTAAACATTAAAAATAACGATAAGAAGTTTGTTTCGGCATCAAGTATTGAAGATGATGCAATTGATAAGGTTAAGGCTCACTTGGGTGTTGCTAAGAAGGAAGCACCTAAGGCGGTGCCTAAAGCAGAAGCACCTAAGGCGGCGCCTAAAGCAGAAGCACCTAAGGCAGACGAGGTAAAGGCGGAAGCTCCAAAGACAGAAGCAGCACCTAAGAAGAAGCTTAGTGTTGTTTTTAACCCGCAGAACAGTTCGCAGCCTAACCGTATGGCAAGACCGCAGAGACCTGACGGGCAGCGCCCTGCACGTCCTGACGGAGCACGTCCCGCAAGACCGGAAGGACAGCGCCCTGTAAGGCCTGATGGAGTAAGACCTGATGGACAGCGTCCTGTAAGACCTGACGGAGTAAGACCTGACGGAACACGTCCCGCAAGACCGGAAGGAGCAAGACCTGACGGCAACAGACCTGCAAGACCTGAGGGAGCAAGACCTGAGGGAACACGTCCTGTAAGACCGGAAGGAGCAAGACCTGACGGCAACAGACCTGCAAGACCTGAGGGAGCAAGACCTGACGGTAACAGACCTCAGAGAAGTGACAGACCGGAAGGCGGCAGATTTGACGGTAACAGACCCCAGAGAAGCGACAGACCGGAAGGCGGCAACAGATTTGACGGTAACAGACCTCAGAGAGGCGACAGACCTGAGGGCGGCAACAGATTTGACGGCAACAGACCTCAAAGAGGTGACAGACCTGACGGTGGTAACAGATTTGACAAAGACGGTGGCAACAGATTCGATAAAGACGGCGGTAACCGTGGCGGAGACCGTAGACAGGATAATCGCGGTGGCGACCGTGGCCAGAGAGGCGACTTTAACAGAGATAAGAAGGTAGATATTAAGTTAGAGCCTGCACTTGAGAGAAAGCCGGAGGCACGTTCCGAGAAGCGTCTTGAGAAGCGCCCGGAAAAGGCTGACAGAGATACACTTCGTCCCGAAGGTAAGCTCGATAAGATTAAGCCTGTTAAGAAGCCCGCGCAGAAGCCTGTACAGGAGAAGAAGGAAGAGGATGAGATTAAGGTTATCGTTCTTCCTGAAAAGATGACAATCAAAGAGCTTGCAGAAAAAATGAAAATGCAGCCTTCTGTTTTGGTTAAACAGTTATTTATGAAGGGCAAAATGGTTACAATAAATCAGGAGATTGATTTTGAAACAGCAGAAGAGATTGCCCTTGAGTATGAGATTATTTGTGAAAAAGAAGAAATTATTGATGTTATTGAGGAATTGCTCAGAGAGGACGAAGAGGATGAGGCAACTATGGTTGCAAGACCTCCGGTAGTCTGTGTAATGGGTCACGTTGACCATGGTAAGACATCACTTCTTGATGCAATCCGTTCAACCAATGTTATTTCAAGAGAAGCAGGCGGTATTACACAGCATATCGGTGCTTACATGGTTGAAATCAACGGACAGAAGATTACTTTCCTTGACACACCCGGTCATGAGGCGTTTACAGCTATGCGTATGCGTGGTGCGAAGTCAACTGATATCGCAATTCTTGTAGTTGCAGCAGATGACGGTGTAATGCCCCAGACAGTAGAGGCTATCAACCATGCACGTGCGGCAGGTGTTGAAATCATCGTTGCAATCAACAAGATTGATAAGCCAAGTGCTAATGTTGACCGTGTAAAACAGGAATTAATCGAGCATGAGCTCGTTGCCGAGGATTGGGGCGGAAGCACGGTATTTGTACCTGTATCTGCGCATACAAGAGAGGGTATCGAGAACCTTCTTGAGATGATTCTCCTTACGGCAGAACTTAAGGAATTAAAGGCTAATCCTAAGCGTAAAGCACGTGGTCTTGTTATCGAGGCACAGCTTGATAAGGGTAAGGGTGCCGTTGCAACAGTTCTTGTTCAGAAGGGTACCTTAAGAGTAGGTGATTTAATCGCAGTAGGGCCTTGCCACGGTAAGATTCGTGCGATGATTGATGATAAGGGACGAAGAGTTAAGGAAGCAGGACCTTCTACACCTGTAGAGATTCTTGGTCTTAACGATGTTCCGAACGCAGGTGATATTTTTGTTATCACGGATACAGAGAAGGAAGCAAGAAGCTTTGCCGAGACATTTATTACACAGGGCAAGGAGAAGCTTATTGAGGAGACTAAGGCTAAGTTGTCACTTGATGGCCTGTTCAGTCAGATTCAGGCAGGTAACGTTAAGGAGCTTAATATCATTGTTAAGGCTGACGTTCAGGGTTCTGTTGAGGCAATCAAGCAGAGTCTTATGAAGCTTTCTAACGAAGAAGTTGTTGTTAAGGTTATTCACGGCGGTGTTGGTGCAATCAATGAATCAGACGTTATTCTTGCATCTGCATCCAATGCAATCATTATCGGTTTCAATGTTCGTCCTGACAATATTGCTAAGGCAACATCAGAGAGAGAGAATGTTGATATAAGATTGTACCGTGTAATTTATCAGGCAATCGAAGATGTCGAAGCAGCCATGAAGGGTATGCTTGAGCCGATTTATGTAGAAAAGGTTATCGGTCATGCAGAAGTAAGAGCAACATTCAAGGCGTCAGGTATCGGTGTTATCGCCGGTTCTTATGTGCTTGACGGTAAGCTTACAAGAGGTTGCAAGGCAAGAGTTACAAGAGAAGGCGAGTTAATTTTCGACGGACTTATCGCATCCATGAAGCATCTTAAGGATGATGTTAAGGAAGTCAGAACAGGCTTTGAGTGTGGCCTTGTATTTGAGAAGTTCAATGATCTTAAGGAAGGCGACCAGATTGAAGCGTATATTATGGAAGAGGTTCCGAGATGAGAAAAAACAGTATAAAGAATACCAGAATTAACGGTGAAGTTCAGAAAGAACTGGGTAATATCATTCGCGGAGAGATAAAAGACCCGAGAATCAGTCCTCTTACTTCGGTAGTTGCCGTTGAAGTGGCACCTGATCTTAAGCATTGTAAAGCATATATCAGTGTACTCGGTGATGAAGAAGCACAGAAGAATACTGTTAAAGGTCTTAAAAGTGCAGAAGGTTTTATCAGAACAAAGCTTGCAAAAGCAATCAATCTTCGTAATACACCCGAGATTACGTTTGTTTTGGACCAGTCTATTGAATATGGCGTTAATATGTCCAGATTAATCGATGAGGTTAATCGTGACATTGAACGTAATGAGCCTGACAATGTGCCGATATGGCCGACAGAAGATGGAGACGATGAGATAGATGAATAATTGGAATTTGGGAACTTTTGTTGAAAATGCAAGAGAAGTTGCAATCGCCGGACACATACGACCGGACGGCGATTGCATCGGTTCCTGTATGGCGCTGTATCACTATGTCAAAGACAATTATCCTGCCGTTGACGTTAAGGTTTATCTTGAAGAGATAAGCAGTAAGTTTTTTTATATTAAAGATGCAGACAGCGTGATTGTGCATAAGGTAGAGGTGGATGTAAGCCCGGACCTGTTTATATCAATTGATTGCGGTGATAGGGAGCGACTTGGCTTTGCGGCAGTATTGCTTGATAAGGCAAAGAATACACTTAATATCGACCATCATATAAGCAATACGAAGTTTGCAAAAGAAAACTGGGTGCGTCCCGATGCGGCGGCAACCTGTGAGATTTTGTGCGATATTTTTGAGGAAGAGCGTATCGGATATGATACGGCAGTCGCATTATATACGGGAATTATTCACGATTCAGGAGTGCTTAAATACTCCAATACCACGAAGAATACTCTTAATGCGGCAGGAATGCTTATAACCAAAGGAATCCCCTTTACAGACATAATTAATGACAGTTTTTATCAGAAGACATATCTGCAGAACCAGATACTCGGAAGAGCATTGCTTGAGAGTGTAATGTTTTATGACGGTAAATGTATTTTTACGGCGGTAAGCAGGAAGGATATGGAGTTTTATGGTGTTACGTCCGCGGATTTGGATGGCATTGTAAACCAGCTATTGATTACTGAGGGTGTGGAAGTTGCAATATTCTTATATGAGCTTGACATGCAGCAGTATAAAGTGAGTCTTCGTTCTAATAAATATATTGATGTCAGTAAGATTGCACAGAGATTTAGCGGTGGCGGACATGTAAGAGCGGCCGGCTGTACGATGAACGGCAGGGTGCATGATATAATAAACAGTCTTTCAGGCGAGATTGCAAATCAAATGACAGTGAAGGAATAAACGCAGTGTACAACGGAATTATTAATGTTTATAAAGAAAAGGGCTTTACGTCACATGATGTGATTGCGAAGCTTCGCGGAATTTTAAAACAAAAGAAGATTGGACACACGGGAACTCTTGATCCGGATGCGACAGGAGTTCTTCCTGTATGCCTTGGTAACGGGACACGCTTAAGTGACATGCTTACGGATACTGATAAAACATATCGTGCGGAATTTGTACTCGGTAAAGTCACGGACACGCAGGATATAAGCGGTACGGTTATAGGCGGCAGTGAGGTTACTGTGACGGAGGAGGAGGCTGTCTCGGCAATTAATTCTTTTGTCGGTAAGTATAGTCAGATTCCGCCGATGTATTCTGCGATTAAGCAGGAAGGAAAGAAGCTTTATGAGCTTGCAAGAGAGGGCAAGGAAGTAGAGCGTGAGCCGCGAGAGGTTGTTATTCGCACTATAACTATTGAAAAAATTGATTTGCCTAATGTTGCAATGACCGTCGAATGTTCCAAAGGCACATACATCAGGACACTTTGTCATGATATCGGAGCAAAGCTTGGATGCGGTGCATGTATGACTTCACTTGTAAGAACAAAGGTTGGTATTTTTACGATAGACACAAGTCTTACTTTGACGGATATACAGACTCTTAGTGATGAAGGCAGAGTTGCAGAGAAGATTATTCTGCCTGATAAGATGTTCCCGGAACTTAAAACCTGTCATACGACAAAAGATGGAGACAGGGCGGTTCATAATGGTAATCCTTTTGTGGCAAAGGATACGCTTGAAGGAAGTGCACTTCCTAAGGATGAACAGCTTCTTGTTTATGACAGTGACGGTGTGTTTATAGGAATATTCAGTTTTCGTTCACAGAAAAGAATGTTTTTCCCTGATAAAATGTTTTATGGGGTAGGCTAACCGAAAGGTTTGATTTTATGAGAATAATAAATGATTTTAGTCAAATAGAGTCCGCACTTGCCACGGCAGTAACGATAGGTAAGTTTGAGGCGGTGCATAAAGGCCACCGTAAGCTTCTTCGTGAAGTTGCATCCTGTAAGAAACAGGGCCTTGTACCTACAGTATTTACTTTTAAAAATGCATCTGTATCATTGGAAGACAAGGCGCAGGGGACAAATGGCGGACAAGATTTAAAGAATGCGAAAAAGAAGAGATTTCTTGAGAATGCTTACAGATTAAGATTCTTAGAAGAACTCGGAATAGAACTTCTTATTGAAATTGAATTTACAAAGGAATTCGCAGATGTAATGCCCGAGGAATTTATAAAGGATATTTTGATAGACAGACTTAATGCAAAGGTGATTGTTACCGGAGAAAATTTCCGCTTTGGTAAAAACAGACTCGGTGACAAGGAAATGCTTGGTAAGTTGCAGGAAAAATACGGATATGAATACCGTGTTTTTGACATGGAAAAATATCACAATATTGATATAAGTACAACTTATGCTAAAGAACTTTTAAACGAGCATAATTATGAGGATCTCGCGGCAATTCTTGGCTATGAGTATCCTTACGGTGAAGATAGAGAATAACCATATTTTAACTAAAATGCGCTCCTATGGGGCGCATTAGTAATTTATAACATTGACCTGAAAACCATTGGATTGTTATAATTCCGACAACTGTTGTCGCAAGGCATGAAGCTTTTTGACAACGGTAAAAAAGTTAGGAGTGATATTATGACAATCAAGAAAATTAAAGAGAACAAAACGCTTTTTGTTACGAGAAACACTGTAAAAAGTGTGGCAACTTTCGTTGCGGCGGGTGCAATTCTGTTTGGTGCAAATACTTTTACGGCAAAGGCTGAGACTTATACATATAATGTACCTGTGGCGGGAGTCTCGGTTGCACTTACAGAGTATTTGGAAGAACAACAGAGTGTGGAAAGTGCTTCAACTGCAAGCCTTACAGAGAGAAGTATACCGACGGTAGAGGCTGTAGCGACAAATGCGCAGGCAATGGCATACATTACTGCCAACTATACTAATCTTGGAATTGCAAATGTCAATACGTCGCTTAATGTGAGAGTGAGTCCCGGTAATGGTAAGGTTATCGGAAGAATTCCTGCAGGCGGTGCGTGTGAAGTGCTTGAGGAGACCAATGGCTGGTTTAAAATCAAGTCAGGAGGGGTCGAAGGTTATGTAAGTGGTAATTATCTTTTGACAGGCAATTTGGCGATTGAAAGAGCCGTGAAAGAATTATCATCGATTGCAACCGTTAATGTGTCCGGACTTAATATGAGAAAGAGCACGTCCACATCTTCGGGGATTATGAGGGTGTTAAGAAGAAATACCGCTGTAAAAGTGCTTGAAGATCTTGGCGAGTGGCTTAAGATAACACATAATAACTCGACCGGATATATATACGCAAAATATGCGGAACAGGAGTATAAGCTAGCAGAAGCGCTTACGATGGATGAGATTAGATATGGTAAAGAAGTTTCAGACATTAGGGGGCAGGTTGTTGCATATGCAAAGCAGTTTGTGGGTAACCCCTATGTGTACGGCGGTAACAGTCTTACAAAAGGCACTGACTGTTCAGGATTTGTAAAGCTTATCATGGCACATTTCGGAATTACAACTCCGAGAACCGCGACTACCCAGTATAATGCCGGTAAGAAAATAAGTGTTGCTGAACTTTTGCCGGGAGATATGATTGTGTATGGTGATAAGCAGATAGAACATATCGGAATATATATCGGTGACGGACAGGTTGTACATGCAAGTAATGTGAAGACAGGGATAAAATACTCCAAATATAATTACAGGAAGATTTGGGGCTGCGTAAGATTTATAGAAGACTAAAAGGAAAGGATTGACCTGTTAAGAGTCAATCCTTTTTTATTGCTATAAAATTTAATTGATGAGTAAGACCGACCGTAATAACTCCGGACAAAAGTATAATCATAATGTCGCAGAGCGAGAAAGCAGGTCTTTCAAAAAGAGGCTCAAAGAAAAATCCTTTTCCGAAGACAAAGAGTTCACCGTCCATAAGCATAAGCTCACCTACATACATTACAAGGGTTGTAAGTGATGCGATAATTGCAGGAACAACGACACTTAAAAGCTTTTTCATGCCAAAAAGGTAACCTGCGAAATAGAGCCCAAAGGCAATGCCGAACACTATGAAAAACAGTCCGGTTAAGAATGCCGACAGCGGCGAAATATAAAGAGTTCCGTTTCTAAAGAAAGCCGTGAAACATGCAAGTATGCAAAGTGCGATAAATATAATCACGCTTACAGTCTGCATGATAAGCGGTCTTTTCTTTTCGTGAAGATTTTCTTTAAACATTCTTGTAAATCCGTAGAGGATTCCTACAATAATCAGAATTATCACGATAGCAATAATGTAAAAGTGTACCTTGAAGGCAGGGTTGTTTTCAGCGTAAATCGGTTCGCCGATTGCCTGAAGTACCTCCGGTGTTGCGATACAGAGGCTTAACTGCCAGGATTCAAGAGGTACCGGTTTGTATGTGTAGCCTTCAATTACTTTTATTTGTTCGAAAAAGAGCTCGCCTGCAATAAACAGTACAACGCCGAGTGATGAGAGTATGAGTACAGAATAACGCTTGCATAATTTATACAGAAGCGGTAAAAGCAATGTGCAGGCAATTATCGCAATACACATGGGAGTGTAAGGGATTATGTATTTTGGATAGTTGGCTGCATCAACAAAGCCTTTGTCACGATACTGCATAAATACTGATATGCCCATGTGGATGGGATATGCGGATGCCGCAATTATAATAAAAAGTGAGGTTAAATAAAAAGCGGAAAACTTATTTTTCATAGCGAGCCCCCTTAAGGTTATTAGTCAAGATAAACTGTGAAACCAAGCCATTTGTAGGGAATCTTAGTAACAGTACGAAGGTCGCTTGCGTACATGGCGTGGCGTACATCACGAAATGTTAATTTTAGACTGTCGGTAATCACATAATAATAACAATCCTTGGGAGGAATACCATCAGTACCTTCAAGCTTACGAAGGTATTTGCAGGGACCTGTTTTGTGAATGCCGTATTCGTCCATTTGATACATATAATATAGGCCATCCGCGTAGTACAAATCGGTGAATGCACAGTATTCAGTACCGATAAAGTGTGCTACTCTGAGAAATGCACTTATGTCTGCGGAGGCATTGGTAAGGAATTGTTCCCAATGCTCTGTGCCTGCAACTTTTGGCTCAGAGTCAGACAGTATTTGTGAAGCTGATGTGTCGGGTGATTCAATCACAAAACAACCGTCATTTATTGCATCCTCAGCAGAATATTCTTCGGGGATATCTGCAAAACCGAAATACACATAATTAGAAGCGTGGTTGTAAGTAAGATGATTTACATTTGTTTCATTTATATTGTCAGCGTCAGCAGGATTGTCAGATTTTCTTGTTATACAGATATAAACAATTATAATTGTGATAAGCAAAGAAATAAGAACAGCGGTTGTAATTAAAAAACTCTTTTTATTCATAGTAACCTCCTATACGGCATTAGTTAAAAGTGTTGCCGCGATTGCAATGATTAGTGTAAGAAAGCATATTGTTGAAAAGAATGTCAGCTTCTTATATGAAAGAATGTTTTCAATGCGGATTCTGATTTTGGCACCGCCGAAAGCAGAAGCAAAAAGTATTTTGTTTTCTTCGCATTCGATAAGTACGGCCGCATATTGTTTTTTCTTATCCTGGGCGCATTTTTGTAAAACAAGTTCGTCGCAGGACATCTCCATGTCTTCAAGATAGAACTTAAGGAATAGCCAGATAAAAGGGTTGAACCAGTGTAAACAACAAATGATTATTGCAATTATGCGGAAAAGGTTATCACCACGTTTTATGTGTGTTCTTTCATGCAATAAGACAAATTCGCTATTTGTCTCAGACATATACCCGGGCAGAATGATTTGTGGCCTGAAAATGCCAAAGATTGCAGGAGAAAGCAGCTTGTCAGAGGTGTATATATTGTCTCTTAAATGCTTTGCATCCTTAATCTCAGTCTTAGTAATAAAGTAAAACACAAAGACTATAAGCAGGGCAGAAATAGCAATTATTACCCAAATAAACGAAGCTGTGTCAAATACGTCCTTAAGCAGGTTGGTTTTATGCACGATAGGAAAGTAGCTCTCCGCAAATGCCATATGATTGGTCATTGATACATTAAAAGATGCATCGGGCGGGGTTAGGTGTATTATTCTTGTGCGCGTCGAGAGCTTGTTTATAAGATTCATAATACTGTATCTGTGACTAAGTCCAAAGGGTAGTACAAGCCTAAGAAACGGGAGCAACCACAGAATATGGCAGATTCGTCTCGGTATACGTTTTATTTGTCTTAGGAGAAGAATAATAATTCCCGTAAATATTCCGGTTATACTCATGTTGAGCAACCAGTAAAAAACATCAGAAAGCATAATATTACCTCTTTTCAAGCATTGCCTTTAGTTCGTCAAGTTCATCTTTTGTAAGTGACTCATCTTCTAAAAGTGCTGAGAACAGAGCTTTTTTAGAGCCTGCAAAAAACTTCTCGATAAGACCCTTCGTCTCAGAACGGACAACCTCGTCTTTCTTTGTAAGAGAAGTGCAGATGAAGTTTGGCTCGCTTCGAAGAATTGCATTTTTTTCTATAAGCTTTTTGATTACCGTATAAGTAGTGTTTTTGTTCCAGCCTATCTGCTCTGTGGCAATAAGACTAAGCTCCTTGGCACTGATGGGTTCGTGCTCCCAAAGAATCTCCATCAATTTAAATTCGCTGTCAAAAATTTTTGTTTGCATGTTTAATTACCTCATATAGACTATTGGTGTAGTCTATACTATCACGATAGTCTGGGCGTGTCAAGGGTTATATAGAAATTATGGATATAAGTGGGCTTGTGCATTGACTTTTAGTGTACAAGTACTGTAATATTACTAATTGAAGGCATTGATAAAAGATGTTGGAAATCAGGAGGATATGATTATGTTTTGTACTAAGTGTGGAAACGTGATGGAAAAAGGTAGTGCTTTTTGTACCAAGTGCGGGGAGAAAGTTGAGAATGCAAGAGTGCAGACAACAGAAAATACACAGGTAGTAAAGGAAGAAAAGAAAGTTAAGGCGCAAAAAGAAAGTTCAAATAATAAGAATAAGATAGTTGGAATCGCAGCGGTTGTAGTACTTGCGGTAGTTGTGGTCGGCCTTGTATTTCTTATTAAGGGGATTTTTGGAGGCTCGGGTTCAAAAAGTACATATGATGAGATTGCATTATATAAGAAAAGAATAATTTACAATGATGCGGTAGTTGAAGATTGTGATTCCCGAGGATTAGTGAGTGTATCTTTGGCAGGTAATTGTTACATAACCAATGACGGCTATTGTATAGCGGGCGGAAAAGCATATGAACTTGAAGATTTTTTGGGCTATGCGGCAGTAGCTGCTTCGGGTGCAGGCGTTGCATACTGCACAGAAGATGGCGGAGTTGAGCTTTTAAATACTGAAAACGGTAAGGTTACCGTTATTGAGAAAAAAGGTGATTTTTATAATGTTGCAATTTCACCTGACGGACAAACTGTTTTATATGCGGACGGAAGCAATGCTTATGTTTTTAATAAAGGTAAGAGTAAAGAGATTTTTGAGGCTGATAAAAATGAGATAGTCAATGTTGATGCGGTTGCAAACGGAGCAAAATATATATTTGTTAACGTATTTGATTATAGTATGAATACGTTATATTGCCTTGATAAAGACGGCGAAGAAAAGCAGAAAACCACAGTTGATGATATTCTGCACATCTTCAATCAGATCAGTATTGAATGCGGAAATTGAGTCCTCGCGGACTTCGTAAAATTAAGAACAAAGAAAAATCCCATCGAAAATTCGATGGGATTTTGTTTTTACA
>JAZNXQ010000244.1:0-2512 GCA_045593945.1 Lachnospiraceae bacterium
TGAGAAAAAAACAGTGTTTATGATATATTTGCTCTATTTAAGATTTACCGGTTTAATTTAATAATTACGCGATTAACCGCGCTGTGCTCTTGTTTTTTAACCGATTTGATGCGATAATACTATACAAATATTTACTATGTGGAGTCTTTTATGAAATACAAGCTTATCGCCGCCGACATGGACGGCACCTTACTTGATGACAGAAAAATAATTACACCAAAGAATCTTACCGCAATAAAAAAAGCCATGGCAAACGGAGCAATTTTTGCCTTTTCGACAGGCCGTCCTCCTGTTGCCGTGGAACCTTACCGTAAGATTATAGGCGAGAACGTCCCTGTTATTGCATATAACGGTGCAATGGTCGTTCTCGGAGAAAATGATATATTTTTTAACCAGACACTTACTAAGGAGCAATCCGAAATTATATTAAAGCAAGTAAAAAAGTATGAGACCATGGCCTGCATATGGTCCCAAAACCGTTTGTACGTTACTGAACTCGGTGCCCGTGCCGACAAATACAAAATCAACGTCATGACTGAACCTGTGCTGTTTGATGACCCCGAAGCAATTATTAATCAGGGCATTACCAAATTTTTATGGTACGATACTGCCGAAAGGACAGCAATATTTAGGCAGGAGCTTGCAGAACCGATGAAGAAACTGGGTATCACAGTCTGCCCTTCCACAAGCGAATACCTTGAGTTTTTCAGTTCCAATGTCTCAAAGGCACTTTCCCTTGAACGTCTCGCCAAGCATTACGATATAAGTCGCGAAGAAATCATTGCTTTCGGCGACAACTTCAACGACCTTGAGATGATTGAGTATGCAGGGCTTGGTGTAGCAATGCAAAATGCACCTGAAGGTGTGCGGGCCGCCGCTGACTTTGTTACTGTCTCTAATAATGAAGACGGCATCGCTTACGTACTTGAGAAGTTTTTATAAAAACTTCTCTCCGTTTGTATCGCATCATATTATGCACACTCAATTAGATTTTACTATACTGTCACACTTTTCTTTAATACCATAGGCTTCAAAATAACGCATCTCCATAGGAATCCATCGTGCACAAAACATTTCCCACTGTTTCGCACCATTCCTTTTTAGGATGCGTTCTTTTTGTGTCTCAGGCGTTGTTTCATAGAAAATGCTTTTATCATAGTACTTGCCAAAATACGGATGCATGGAATATGCTCCCTCTATAATTATTACCTCTGCCGATGCGTCCACTTTCTCCGTTCCGACATAGTCCATAACATGGCAATCAAATATCCCATACTCAAAACTAACGGCTTCATGAAGCCTCTTAACTACTTCTTCCATAAAACGTTCATAGTGCACATTGCCACCCGCTTCACTTAATCTCGCCTCTGTTCTTAACTCCGGTGGCAGAAAAAAGTCGTCCATATGAATTATTTTTATTTTCTGTTCTATTTCTTCCTGTGTTACAAAACCGCTTTCATTCGCGATTTCTCGCTGCAAATTTAAAGCTGCGGTGGTTTTACCCGCCGCAGCCATGCCGTCTATTGCAATTATCAAAGTTTTCCTGTTATTCAAAACCGGTCACTCCTCTATTTGTTGAAATACTCTATACTATTCCCAAGGCTGGTCAGCATTCTCATGTCTCTTATCTCTGAGCATCAAATCCATAACCGCATCCGCAGGCGCTTTACCATCAAAAAGTATTGCATTAACCTGTTCTATAATAGGCATCTCAACATCATATTCCTTGGCAAGCTTAAGAGCCGCCTTAGCAGAATACACACCTTCAACTACCATCTTAACTTCTTTTATAACCTCATCAAGCGGAAGTCCCTTACCAAGTAAAATACCCGCTCTCCTGTTACGGCTGTGCATACTTGCACATGTAACAATCAAATCACCGATTCCTGACAAACCTGCAAAAGTCTCGGCTTTACACCCCATCTTGGTGCCAAGTCTTGAAATCTCCGCAATACCTCTTGTAATAAGTGCCGCCTTAGTATTATCGCCGTATCCGAGTCCGTCCGCAATACCTGCCGCAAGCGCGATTACATTCTTAAGCGCCGCACCAAGCTCGATTCCCTTGATATCAGGACTGATGTACACTCTAAATACCTTGCTCATAAAATAACTCTGAACAAGCTCTGCCGTCTCTCTCGTTGTTGCACCGACAACTATCGTAGTAGGAATTCCCTTACCAACCTCTTCGGCATGACTAGGTCCTGAAAGAACTGCAACATCAGCCGTCGGAAGCTCATCGCTTATAACCTCACTCATTGTGTACAAGGTTTCCTCCTCAACGCCCTTTGCCACGTTAACGATAATCTGACCATCTTTTATAAATTCCTTCATTAAGTTCGCCGTACTTCTTATATACGCAGATGCAACCGCAAGCACAAGTACATCCTTATCATCCATTGCTTTCTGCAAATCAGCTTCCACTGCTACACTCTCCGGCAAAATAACACCTTCAAGGCTTGCAAGCTGTCTGTCATTCTTAAGCATGTCGATTTCCGCCTGAAGCTTCGACCAC
>JAZNXQ010000245.1:0-12067 GCA_045593945.1 Lachnospiraceae bacterium
TTAAGCATTGAGAGTGGTGAGGCAGGCATTTCTCTTTATATGGACGAGACACATCACTATGATTTGTGCATCTACAAGACAGAGAACGGCTGCAGAGCAGTAAAGAGAAGCTGTATCGGAAGTGTGGAGTGTGAGCAGAATGTTGCAGAACTTGAGGATGCAAAAGATATCATGCTTAATATCAGGCTTGAGAATAAAGAGTACGCATTTTCTGTAGTACAGGGAGATAAAAAATACGACCTCGGCAAGCTGGAGACAAGATATCTGTCCTCGGAGGTTGCCTGTGGGTTTACAGGAGTAATGTTTGCGCTGTATGCATTTGGAGAAGATGCCGATAAAGCTATTTTTACGGATTTTGAGATTAATTATGAAAATGAATAGGACAATGTAAAATATTTAAGGCTTTTTTTGTTAAATTATTTTGGTTTTATTATTGATAGAAATATTTTATCATAGTTTTATGATGCAAAGAGTTTGCAGATAAACTCTTTAGGAAATGAAATTTCCAGGCAAAGAATAATTAAAAGGAGAGAACTATGAAGAAAATAACAAAGTTATTGTTTAGTGCGGCCATGGTACTTATTATGGGTCTTGCCTGCCTCGGATGCGGCAAAGAAAAAGAAGTAGGACTTGACAGCCCTTATAAGACTATGAACGCTATTGAATTTACAGAAGTTATGGGTAATGGTATTAATCTCGGTAATACTATGGAAGCTTACGGACACAGTACATACGGTATCAATAAAGCAACAACCGTATACGAGACAGCTTGGGGTATGCCTGTTACAACCAAAGAAATGATTCAGGGTATGAAGGATGCAGGTTTTGATTCTATCAGAGTTCCGGTAGCTTGGACCAATATGATGGATTTCGAGAATGGTGATTATACAATTAATCAGGCTTATATTGACCGTGTAGGCGAGATTATTGATTACGCAATCGAAGCAGATATGATCGTTATCATTAATGATCACTGGGACGGCGGCTGGTGGGGAATGTTCGGTTCCGCAACAGAGGCTACAAGAGAAGCTGCTCATAAGCATTTTACAGAGATGTGGACACAGCTTGCCAAGGCATACAAGGATTACGATTATCATCTTGTGTTTGAATCAGCTAACGAAGAAATGGGTAACAGATTCAATGACAATACAGATAAGTGGAATAAGGATTCAGGAACATTGTCAATGGATGAGTGTTATGCACTTACAAACCAGCTTAACCAGGAATTTGTTGACATCGTGCGTAAGACAGGCGGATATAACAAAGACCGTTTCCTTTTGGTTGCAGGTTACAATACTGATATTACACATACATGTGATGACAGATATAAGATGCCTACGGATACTGCAGAAGGAAAGCTTCTTCTTTCCGTGCATTATTATGATCCGAGTGCATACTGTATTAACTCTGGTATTTCTTCATGGGGAACACTTGCTGATCTTGAATCCATGAATACTATGCTTGAGAAGCTTACTAAGTTCACAGAAGCAGGTTACGGTATTGTTATCGGTGAGTATGGTGTTCTTATTGAAGGCAAGAATGAACTTAAGAAGAACACTATGGAATACTTCACTAATTTTATAGCAAACTGTGAAGTCTACGGATATTGCCCCGTACTTTGGGATTGCAACAGTCTTTATGACAGAAACCAGTGCAAGATTGTTTATGAAGAAGTGGCAGAATTTTTTAAGAATAAGAGCTATTCACAGGTACAGGTTAATGTAGATGATGTGGAAGTTGTGGGACTTGCCAAGAGAGCAATCAACAACGCTCTTAAAAACGCTCCTCAGGGCGAGGTTGTTCCGGATACAGAAGCAAGAGCGTGGATTATGTTTAACAGTAATGACTGGTCAATTGCTTATCGTGTAGGTGATAATTATCCGGATGGTCAGGCAGAGGGTCTTGTTGCAACTGATGTTACAATTACAGGAGCAGGTTCATATACTGTAGCACTTGATTTTACGGGAACTGCAGCAGGTTCTGCAACAGGAACGGCATTCTCGGCACTCGGAATTCTTCACGGTGAGGATTTATATCCGGGATATATTGTAAATGTTAAAGAAATTCGTATTAACGGAGCACCGTATACACTTACAGGTAAGCCGTATACAACATCTGACGATGCAAGCTGTACTCGTGTTAATATCTATAATGCATGGGTTACAAAGGTTCCTGATGGCGCACGTGTGCAGGGCGGAGACCTTACAGGTTGTACACCTACAATCGTAGACGGTCCCAATCTTGGCGCTATTAAGACACTTGAAATTGATTTTGAATATATAGCACCGTAATTTAGACTTTTTTGGAGGCATAATCGCAAATATTTGCGGTTATGTCTCTCTTTTTTTTGCGGTTTTTAAAAAAATGCGGTCGGGCTATAATGAAATAAGTTAAAAATATAATAGGAGCAGTATATGAGTAATTTAACAAAAAAACTGAACGAGTTACTTGAGATTGCGATTCAAAATGGTGATATTGCCGGTGCGAATCTTCTGGTTATTAAAGACGGAAAAGAAGTGGCATATACGGAAGCGGGTTACGCAAGTATAGAAAAGAATCGTTTATTTAAAAGAGATACAATCTGTAGAATATATTCCATGAGTAAGCCCATAACATCTGCGGCTGCAATGATTCTTGTTGAGAGAGGTGAGCTTGAACTTGGACAGCCTGTCAGTGATATACTTGAGGAATTTAAGAATCAGCAGGTTTGGGAGGGCGATACCAAGGTGCCTGCCCGTAGGAGTCTGCTTGTCAGAGATTTGCTTAACATGACATCAGGCCTTCCTTACGGCGATATGAGTCCGGGCGGTATGGAAGCAGTACATGTTTTTGAGGAGATGGACGAACGCCTTTACAGTGATAATCAGATGTCTACGATGGAGTTTGCTTCTAAGGTTGCAAAGTGCGGTCTTGAGTTCCATCCGGGAGAAAAGTGGATGTACGGAACTTCAGCAGACATTCTCGGTGCAGTAATAGAGAAGATAACGGGTATGCACTACGGTGAATTTCTTGAGAAGGAAATCTTTGAGCCGCTCGGTATGAAGGATACAGGTTTTTATATTGCTGAGGATAAGCTTGACAGACTGGCGGACGTATATGAGAAGACAGCGGACGGCATAAAGCTTTTTGAAACGAATCATCTTGGTGTTAAATACATAAAGACAGAGCCGCCGGCTTTTGAGTCGGGCGGAGCAGGACTGATGTCTACGCTTGATGATTATGCCAAGTTCGCAACCATGCTTATGCAGGGAGGAATTTACGATGGCAGAAGAATACTTAAACCTGCTACGGTAGAGTTTATGACTACAGGCAAGCTTACACCATGGCAACAGGACTCATTGTGGAAGAGCTGGGAGAGTTTGTATGGATATGGTTATGCCAATCTTATGCGTGTCATGGAGGAACCCGGTATGGCAATGTTTATGACGTGGAAGGGCGAGTATGGCTGGGACGGTTGGCTCGGCACATATTTCTGTAACAGCCCATCCAATAAGGTTACTATCCTGATGAACTGTCAGCGAAAAGATGCGGGAACCATGGATGTGACAAAACGTATAAGGAATGTTATTACAGCTAACATAGAAGATAAATAAAATGACAAAAGGAGTCGGCAACAGTTATGAAGTTTGGATATTTTGATGACAACAATCGCGAGTATGTGATTAATACACCTAAAACACCTTTGCCGTGGATAAACTATCTCGGATGCAACGAGTTTTTCTCGCTTGTTTCCAATACTTGCGGCGGATATTCCTTCTACAAGGATGCGAAGCTTTTAAGACTTACAAGATACCGCTACAACAATGTACCGTATGATACCGGCGGAAAATATTATTATATCAAGGATGGCGATACGGTTTGGAATCCGGGGTGGCAGCCGATGAAGACGGAGCATGATTCGTATGAGTGCCGTCACGGTATGGGCTATTCCAAATGGACATCAGTGAAGAATAACCTTGAGGCAGAAGTGCTTGCATTTGTGCCACTTAAAGACAATTGTGAGATTAACCGTGTTACCCTTACCAACAAAGCAGATGAGCCCAAGAATATTTCACTTTTCTCATATGTTGAATGGTGTTTGTGGAATGCGGATGACGATATGAAAAACTTCCAGCGTCTCTTAAGCTGTGGTGAAGTTGAGGTTATCGATTCAATTATTTATCATAAGACGGAATACAGAGAAAGAAGAAATCACTATGCATTCTTCTCTGTAAATCATCCAATCGATGGTTTTGACACAAGCAGAGATGCATTCTTAGGATTATATAACGGCCTTGACAACGCAGATGTTATAAACAGTGGCAAGTGCACCAATTCCGTAGCAAGCGGATGGTCTCCGATTGCTACACACCAGATTAATATTACACTTAACCCCGGCGAGTCTAAGGAACTTATTTTCGTGCTTGGTTACGAGGAAAATCCGCAGGATAAGAAGTGGGAAGCGCATAATATAATCAACAAAGAGCGCGCTCTTGTAACCTATAACAGGTACAAGACAGGCGAGGCTGTGGAAACGGCATATAATGAACTTAGGGCATACTGGGACGGACTCTTGGGTCTTTTCCAGGTTGAAAGTAAAGACGACAAGCTTAACAGAATGCTTAACATCTGGAATCAGTATCAGTGTATGATTACGTTTAATATGTCACGTTCTGCATCCTACTATGAGTCAGGTATAGGCCGAGGCATGGGCTTTAGAGATTCCTGTCAGGATTTACTCGGCTTTGTGCATCTTATTCCCGACAGGGCAAGAGAAAGAATTATTGATATTGCATCAACACAGTTTTTGGATGGTAGTGCATATCATCAGTATCAGCCACTTACCAAGAAAGGTAATGCAGACATCGGTGGCGGCTTCAATGACGATCCGTTGTGGCTCATTGCCTGTGTAAGCGCATATGTAAGAGAGACGGGAGATGTTTCGATCCTTTCACATATGACACCGTTTGATAATGATGAGTCTGTTGCTGAACCGCTTATCGGACATCTTAAGAGATCATTTGATTTTACCGTTAAAAATAAAGGACCGCACAAGCTTCCTCTTATAGGAAGAGCTGACTGGAATGACTGCCTTAACTTAAACTGCTTTTCAGAGCATCCGGGCGAATCCTTCCAGACTTTCGGACCGAGCGAAGGACCTGTTGCAGAGTCAGTATTTATTGCAGGTATGTTTGTAAAATATGGTGAAGAGTATGCACAGCTTTGTGAGCTTCTGGGCGATGAGACAGAGGCTGCACGTGCAAGAGATGAGGTTAAAGCAATGTATGCGGCAATCTTAGATGCAGGCTGGGACGGAGACTGGTTTGTTCGTGCGTATGATTCTTATGGTAATAAGGTCGGTTCCAAGGAATGTGAAGAGGGTCAGATTTATATTGAACCGCAGGGATTTTGCGTACTTGCGGGAGTCGGTGTTGAAGAGGGGCTTGCTAAGAAGGCACTCGACTCTGTAAAGGTGAAGCTTGATACTAAGTACGGCATCATGATTTTACAACCTGCTTATACCAAGTATCATTTAGAGCTTGGAGAGGTTTCTTCTTATCCTCCGGGATACAAGGAGAATGCCGGTATTTTCTGCCATAACAATCCTTGGGTATCCATTGCTGAGACAGTTATCGGTCGTGGTGACAGGGCATTTGAGATATACAGGAAAACATGTCCGGCATACGTTGAGGAGATCAGTGAGATTCACAGAACAGAGCCATATGTATATTCGCAGATGATTGCGGGTGCGGACGCACCGCTTCACGGCGAAGCTAAGAACAGCTGGCTTACGGGAACTGCAGCATGGACTTTTGTAAATGTGTCACAGTATATAATCGGTGTATATCCGACACATAAGGGATTGCAGATTAATCCCTGTGTCCCTAAGGACTTTGGAGATTTCACAATAATAAGAAAGTACAGAAATACAACATATAATATTACAGTGTCTAATCCGAATAATGTGGAGAAGGGCGTTGTGAAGATGCTTGTGGACGGCGTGGAAGTTGCCGGCAATATTATTCCGTACGATGCGAGCAGGAAAGAGGCTGAGGTTCGTATTGTGATGGGTTAACCGTCGTAGACAAAATATTAATGAGGTGTCGTAAACTGCGGCACCTTATTGTTTAAGGAGAATAAAAGATGAATCCGTCAAGAGAAAAAGAATTACTGGATATTGTAGAAAAAACGATTGCCAAAGGACCGTTTAAACCGACATGGGAGTCGCTTATGGAAGCAGAGATACCTACATGGTTTAAGAAGCAGAAGCTCGGTATATTTGTACACTGGGGACTGTACAGCGTCCCGGCCAATTCCAACGAGTGGTATTCAAGAAATATGTACATAAAAGGAATGCCTGCCTTTGAGCACCATGTAAAAACCTATGGTGAACAGAAGGATTTTGGTTATAAGGATTTTATACCGATGTTTACCGCGGATAAGTTTGATCCGAAGGAATGGATAGATTTATTTAAGGAGGCCGGAGCGGGATATATTTTTCCGGTTGCGGAGCATCATGACGGCTTCCAGATGTACGGCAGTGACCTTTCTGATTGGAATGCCGTAAATATGGGGCCTAAGAGAGATATTCTCGGCGAACTAAAAGCTGAGGCCGAGAGGCAGGAACTTGTATTTTGTACTTCATCGCATAGGGCGGAACATTGGTTTTTCATGGGACACGGCAAAGAGTTTGACAGTGATATAAAAGACCCGATGCAAAAGGGTGATTTTTACTGGCCGGCAATGCCTGAGCCCGATAATCAGGATTTGTTCAGTAAGCCGTACCCTACAGAAGAATATCTTGATGACTGGCTTGCCAGAACAGCAGAAATTATTATAAAATATAAACCGAAGCTTTTATATTTTGACTGGTGGCTACAGCATCAGGCTTTTAAGCCTTATTTAAAAAGGCTTGCGGCATTTTATTACAACTGTGGCAAGGAATGGGGCGAGAATGTAAGAATTTGTTACAAGCATGATGCGATGATGTTCGGAAGCGGTATAGTGGAGGTTGAGCGAGGCGGCTTTGCAGAAGCTAAGTCCTACAATTGGCAGACAGATACGGCGGTTGCACGTAATTCATGGTGCTATACTGATACTCTTGATTATAAGAGTAGTTATGAGATAATATGCACACTTGTGGACGTTGTAAGTAAAAACGGCAACCTTCTTCTTAACATCGGACCGAAGGGTGACGGTTCAATCCCTGAAGGTGACAGGAAGATCTTAACGGATATTGCTGCATGGATGAAAGTGAATTCAGAGGCGATAGTCGGTGCCAGAGTATGGCGTAAGTCACAGGAGGGTCCGACTAAGACAAACGAAGGCCAGTTCAGTGATCAGAAGGAACAGGTTTATACAAGTAAGGATTACAGATTTACCGTAAATAACGGGTATTTGTATGCGATAGCGCTTAAGAATGCCGAGAACGGAAAATTTGTGATAAAAGCACTTGCCGACAGCAAGGACCAAAACGTACCGGAGTTCCATGGAATTATCGAGAATGTTGAGGTGCTCGGTTTCGGTAAAGCTGTGAAGAGCTGGGAGAAGAACAGCGACGGTCTTTGTGTGGAAACAGAGGGAATCACAAGTGATTTCCCGATAGTATTTAAAATAACTATTGAATAATATTCCGTAAAGGAGAAGATTATGGAAAGAATATGGAAAAATAACAAGATGTCTTATGGCGGCGATTATAATCCCGAACAGTGGGACGAGGCTACATGGGCAGAGGATATGAGACTTTTTAAGCTTGCACATATTGATACGGTGACCTTGAATGTGTTTTCGTGGGCGACGCTTCAGCCGTCAGAAGACGAATATGATTTTTCGAAGCTTGACAAAATCATGGAGATGGTTAAGGCAAATGGACTAAAGGTAGTTCTTGCGACTTCGACTGCTGCACATCCTGCGTGGATGGCAAAAAGATATCCGGAGATTCTCCGTACGGAGTTTAATGGTATGAGACGTAAATTCGGTGGAAGGCATAATTCCTGCCCTAACAGTCCGGTATACCGAAAATATTCCGTAAGACTTGCTGATAAGCTCGCCGAGAGATATAAGGACTACGACAATATTATAGCTTGGCACATATCCAACGAATACAGCGGTGAGTGTTACTGCGACCTTTGTGAGACGGCATTTCAGGGTTGGCTTAAGGATAAGTATAAGACTATTGAAGAGCTTAATCGTGCGTGGGACACAAGCTTCTGGAGCCATACCTTTTATGATTGGGATGAGGTAGTGCTTCCCAACATGCTTAGCGAACACTTCGGTTATGAGTATACGATGTTTCAGGGAATAACAATTGATTATCGCAGATTCAGCTCCGATAGTATGCTCGAGTGCTATAAACTTGAGTATGAAGCTGTTAAGAAGCATACCCCGGACATTCCGGTAACAACCAATCTTATGGAGTTTTACAAGCTGCTTGATTATCAGAAGTGGGCAAAATATATGGATTTTGTGTCATGGGACAGCTATCCTGACACGAAAGCAACGCCTGCGGCCATGGCACTCAACCATGAACTTATGCGAGGTTTAAAGCAGGGTAAACCGTTTGTTCTTATGGAGCAGACGCCGAGCGTAACCAACTGGCAGCCTTATAATGCACTTAAGCGTCCGGGCGTAATGAGACTTTGGAGCTACCAGGCTGTGGCACATGGTGCTGATGCGGTAATGTTTTTCCAGATGAGAAGAAGTATCGGTGCATGTGAGAAATATCATGGCGCTGTTATTGACCATGCCGGTCACGAGAATACGAGAGTGTTTAGGGAACTTGCCGCACTCGGTGCAGAACTTGACAAAATCGGAGATAAGACCCTCGGTACACGTGAAAAAGCCGAATGTGCAATTGTATTTGACTGGGACAATTGGTGGGGAATCGAGTATTCTGCAGGACCCAGCCGAATCATGAGATATCGCGATGAGGTTCAGAATTATTACAATGCTTTCCATGAGTATAATATTCCGGTGGATATAATCAGTGTAGAGGATGATTTATCACAGTACAAAATAGTTTGTACTCCGATTCTTTATATGGTAAAATCAGGGGTAGATGAAAGACTCAGACAGTTCGTTAAGAATGGTGGTACACTTGTTACTACGTTTGTAAGTGGATATGTTGATGAGCATGACCTTGTAACTGTGGGCGGATATCCCGGTAAACTTCGAGATATCTTAGGAATTTGGGTAGAAGAGTGCGACGCGCTTCCGGAAGGAAAGAAGAACAGCTTTGTGTGGGAAGATGTTAAGTACGATGCCGATCTTATTTGTGATTTGCTTCATACGGAGGGTGCAGAGGCGCTTGCTGTTTATGAAGAGGATTTCTATAAGGGAATGCCTGTAATTACGAGGAATTCTTTCGGACAAGGTAAGGCGTATTATGTTGCAACTCGTTCGACTTCAGAATTTTACAAACGATTTGTGGAACTTGTCTGTAAGGAGCAGGGCATTAAGGGAGTTCTTGATACCCCTGAAGGTCTTGAAGCAACGGCGCGTTACAGTGAGGATAAGAGGTATCTGTTCCTACTTAATCATGCTGAAGAAACAAAGTCTTTCATTGCCGATGCGGATTATTATGACATTCTTAAAGAGGTTGAAGTTAAGGCCGGAGAGGAAGTTATTGTTGCCGCTAAAGATGTAAGGATTTTGGAGAATTTATAAAATGAAAAAACTTGGGGCACTGTTAAAAAAAATAAGTTGGAAAAATATGAAACTGCGAGGCCAGATGTACATGGTCTATGTCTTGGCGCTTATAGTTCCGCTTGCGATAGTCGGAGTCGTACTCATAATAAATGCATATCGTCTGCTTAATGATTATTATATGGATTTGTTAAAGGCGGATAATTTGCGTGTAAGGAGTCTTTTGTCACAGATAACTACACAGGCTTATAATATTTCGGACGACATCTGTTTTGACAGTGCCCAAAAAACGCTTCTTTCCGGAGACTATGAGTCCTCAGTGGATTTTATAAGGGAAGTAAACAACAGTAGCAAGATTGATGATATTGTATTTAATTATCAGGAGATACAGGGCATATACATATATACGGACAATCCTACACTATTTAGTTATAAGCAGTACAATAAGGTTACTGAGGATATAAAAGCAACGGAATGGTATAAGAGGGCTCTTGGACAGGCAAGTGCATTTTGGACCCTTATTGAGGAAAAGAATTTTGGTAATACAATAAGTTATCTTGCTCTTGTAAGGCGTATGTTGCTTCCTAACAGCGATTATGAAGCTGTTGTTGTAATCAAACTTGGAGATGCATATATACGTTCTAAGATTAATTCCAAGATAGTTGATGCTATAGCGGTTGATAATGCGGGCATTGTATACAGTTCCAAGTCAAGTTGGTATAAAGAGCAGCTCCCTATAGAAGTGGATTATAATGATGCATATTATAATTATTCTGGTGTTGTGGAGATTGAAGATGCCAATTATTTTGCGGTAGTGTCAACCACAAGTCCGCATATGACGAATTCAAAGCTTTACATCTGTACCATGGATGACAATGTGTATTATGAGATACAGGCTATTATAAACGGTTGTATTTTAATACTTGCACTTGCGGTTCTGATACCGGGTATAGTGCTTTTCTGGTATGCAAATAAATTTACCAAAAGGGTATATCTTTTGCGAGAAGAGATGCACAAGGCGAGTCGCCGTAATTATGACATGGGTGCGGAATTCACGGGCCATGATGAACTTACGGATGCTTATGAAGACTTGAAACTGATGGTTAGCGACATCAAAGAGAAGGATGCCAAGATGTATGAGGCGGAGCTTAATGAAAAGGAGCTTCGCAATAATCAGCAGCTCATGGAATACAAAATGCTTGCGGGTCAGATTAATCCGCACTATCTGTACAATACACTTGAAACCATCAGGATGAAGTCGTTATCTGCGGGTAACAGAGAGGTTGCAGATTGTATCAAGATTCTCGGGAAGACACTTCAGTATGTGCTTAAGAATACAGGGACAACGGTAACTACCCTGAAAAAAGAACTTGAACATGTTGAAAATTATCTTGCAATCCAAAAGATGCGTTTCGGTGATAGGATTAATTATACGCTTGATATTGAAGAAGGGCTTTCAACAGAATATTTTCAGATGTTGCCGCTTCTTTTACAACCAATTGTTGAGAATGCTGTTGTTCATGGTCTGGAACATATCGACAGTAACGGACATATTGAGATAAAGGTATATCAAAACTGTAAAGAACAATTGGAGATTACGGTTAGCGATAACGGTAAAGGTATGAAGCCGGAGGAATATGAAGAAGTCTGTAAGAAGCTTAATACTCCGGGGCTTAAGCTGGAATCAAGTATTGGTGTGTACAATATATGTGAGCGAATTCGTCTTCACTATGGAGAAGAATACGGCTTACAGATAGAGAGTGAATATGGAAAGGGAACAAAGGTTATTCTTGTTTTACCGGCATAAATTACCCCTAAAATTTAAAATGTGCAATTTTTAAAGTATTTTATCTCCAAAAGGCTATGTTTTTTCATGGCCTTTTTTTTGATAAAATTAAGTCACTGAAAAGTCTGGTAAAAGACTAATTTAAGGGAGGAAAAAGATGAAAACATTGAAAAAAGTTTTAACAGTGGTAATGACACTTGTACTTCTTCTTACAGGATTTACAGCACTTCCTGTACAGGCAGAAGGCGAAGGCTTCACAGCAAAACTTGGATATTCAGATCCCGCATGGGGCGTTCAGGAGTGGGGCGATAAGGTTAACACAACAGTAACGGGCGCGGGTACATACACACTCAGCTGGGATCTTGCAGAAGGTCAGGCAGTAAACAGTGCAGTAGTATTTGTAGTTGATATCGTTGGTGCAGGAGCGGATTTTGCTGCACAGGGTATTGCTCTTAAGGACCTTAAGGTTAAGGTTGACGGAGCGGATTTGGCAGTAGATATGTCAAAGGTAGTAACAGGTGATATTGAAGAAAACGGCAATTTCAGAATTGAAATCTACAATGAGTACGGTTCAACAAAGGATGCTCCTTCAATTGACAAGGCAACTCTTGTAGCAGCTAAGAATCTTACAGTAGAATTTACACTTGGTGTTGCAGG
>JAZNXQ010000246.1:0-8420 GCA_045593945.1 Lachnospiraceae bacterium
GTATAATTAGGTGTTAAGTACAAGCACTTGTATGCCGATATATAGAGAAAGCCTATAGTGTATATTTTTGTTAGGGTTTTCGGAGAAGGAAATAAGAGGAACCGGACCGGGAAACGGAGGACTACGGATGATACAAAATAAAAGACAAAAATCAGCAGTTATGTTTTTGGCAACTGTTTTGATTATTATATTGGGGTTGCGTTTTGGCGTGGCTACATTGAATGCGGAGATTATAGCGGATAAGTCGTATGCTATTGCGGTTGATGGTGAGAATATCGACCTTGATGGTACAAATAACGTTGTAGTTTATCTTAAATATACGAATTCCGGTGAGATTAATGCGAGTAACATTAACCTTACTTTCCAACTTGACGGTTCTACAGAGAATTTGCTTGAGGCAAGTGCGTACACTTGGGATGTAGAGTATCATGATGCCGTTATGCAGAGTATGTTTCTCGAGAGACCTCTTGCAGAGCCCAGTTATACGCATAGTTTTGATATTACACCTAACAGAGATGCACAGGGTAATCTTATTCCCAGTGTTAAGTCTGCAACGGTTAGGGTTTATTATGCAGGAACACTTCTTGCAAACAAAACTTTTTATGTCATTACACCTATTACCATGAACGGTTTTGTAACAGGGTACGACAGCATTAATTCTAAGTTTATCCTTTTGAAACGTGTTGATGATGATACTGATATTGATAATGATAATTCTAACGGTCAGCAGAGAGTTGACAGCCTCGGAAGAGAGATTGAGACAAGTGTTACTTTGGATATCAGTACAACTGAGGATGTGGTTTGGTATTACAGACCGAGAACGAGCGAAGATGATAATGACTGGAAAGAAATTAAAGCCAGTGATAATTTTGTAGATATTACATACGATGAGGTTAACAGTACGGTTACGTTTATCGCAAAGGAGAAGAGCGGTGGTCTTACCTTTGTCGGAAGAAAGAAAGAAAGTGGTTATTATACCGAGACTGTTGAGTTTGATGTTTTAATTGCTGCATATGCGACACCTACCGATAAAAAAGAACTTATCGATATGTATTACGGTAAGGAAGTTTATTATGGTAAAGTTGTTCCTTATGCCGGCGATTTGTTTGTTTGGTATGACAGAACCGTTGAAGGCGCAATGGATGTTGTAATGCTTGATGATGATAAGAATCCTATCCTCAAACCGAGCGATGCAACGAGAAAGCTTACTGCCAATTATTACGGAACGGTTGCACTTGAATATTCTCCTGTAAGGCAGGAACAGGAAGACGAATACAGTACGTTGTATACCAATCTTAAGTGTATTGTGGATGCCAATGTAATTTTTGATATTATCAAATCCGTCGGTAATACGGGATGGACACGTGTGGCACCCGGTGGTACGGAAGTTTTGTCGGTAGGTAGCCCGATTACAATTATGACCAATATAAGGGGCTCTAATGAAGAGGTTCTTGATTGGGCGGTTTCTAATGACGGTGGTGCCCTTTATAAGACACTTGAGGGTTATAATAATGAAGTTGCGGCAACTGCAATAAGTGCGGGCTCATATAGTGCGGGTTACAGACTTATGGCGCAGAAAGGTTCTCAGCTTGAGATTTCGTGTTCTTCAACACGTTTATCGGAGAAAAGAGAATTTACAATAATTATAACGGACGGACTTGAAATTGATCCTTCAGCAGTATCTATTTCAGTAGGTGATTCAGTTAATATCGAGGTTAAAACTACCAACTCTAAGAACCCGATTTATTGGGATATCGTGGATTCGGACGGTAACAGTATTATAGGGGATGCCGAGACCTGCATCAAGTTTTCGACTGCACCTGAGAACAAGTCAATTATACGTGTTACGGGTCTTAAGGCAGGTATAGCCTATGTTACGGCAACGCAGTCGGTGGGTAATTCAACCATGACTGCCAAATGTAAGGTTACTGTAACGGACAGTCTTGAAGATGTTAATATTTATGGTGAGATAGAAGAAGGCAAGGTTACAATACCCGAAGGAGAGATTATTGAACTTAATGTAGAACTTTGGGATGCCAAAGGTAATCCTTATGTAGTTACCGCAGATGATATTAAGTGGGTGTCACTTAATGAAAAGGTTGCAACAGTTGAGATGGATACTTATGACCCGAGACTTGCAAGGATTACCGGTGTAGGTGTGGGTAAAGCATATGTTGCAGTTGTTGCTAATGATATCAGCCAGACGCAGATTGATATTGTTGAGATAATCGTAGTTGCAGCACCTACCGGAATTATAATCAGTGAACATGTTGTGGAAGACAGTATTGATAATTTCAGCTACAGACTTACGGCAGAGATTCAGCCTCCGGGAGCACAGGAACTTGAGATAGAATGGACATCGAGTGATACCAATATTGCAACGGTTAACGAGAACGGTATTGTTTTTTATCATAAAGCCGGAGAGGTTGTTATTACGGCTAGAGTCGGTGAACATACTGATACATGTATTTTTAGGATTATCACTCCGATACGAGATATTCTTCTCAGTGAATACGAGAAAGTAATGATGATTGGTGAGACGCTTCTTCTTGTAGCGACACCGATGCCTATAGATGCGACCATGAAAGATGTAATTTGGGAGTCATCGGATACAAGAGTTGCTACAGTAGAAGAGAGTGGCCTTGTAACAGCGGTTGGTGCAGGTACGGCATTTATTAATTGTCGTGCGGCTAACGGTGATGTTACGGTAAGCTGTTCGATTACGGTTTATCAGCAGGTTACAGAGATTAAGCTTAATTATGATAGGCTGACAGTACGTAAAGGCTCGGTTCTTTGGCTTTATGCCCAGGTTGTTCCTGATACGGCCATTAACCAGGAAGTAATATGGACATCATCCAATCCTGATGTTGCGACAGTTGATGAGTATGGTCAGATAAATGCGCTCAAAGCAGGTGTTACAGAGATTACGGTTACAAGTGTTGATACCGGCGCAAGTGATACGTGTGTGCTTACAGTTTCCGAATCAGTAACGGGTATTACACTTAATGTCCGTCACATGACTATTGAGATTGGCGAAAAATTTGTTCTTATTCCGACGGTACGTCCTGTTGAGGCAGAGAATAAGGCGGTTACATGGTTTTCGAGTGATACGAATGTTGCTGTTGTAGACCAGAACGGTGTTGTTACGGGTATACGAGGCGGTACGACCGTAATTGTCTGTCAGACGGTTGACAGAGGACTTATAGCAAGTTGTACGATTACAGTTAATGAGTATATTACAGATATTAAGTTTGCGGAAGATGAAGTGTATATTCCGAAGGGAGAGCTTAAGACACTTGATCTTATAGTTACTCCGTCTACCGCAACCAACAAGCATTTTGAGTGGAAGTCACAGGATGAATCAATTCTTACTGTTGATTCGAGCGGTATGGTATACGGCGTTGATTATGGTACAGTTATAGTTACCGCATCTACTACCGATGGTACAGAGAAGAAAGCTACATGTAAAGTTCATGTAATAAAACCTGTGGACAAGCTTACACTCAGTGATACCATGATACAGGTAAGGGAAGGACTTACACATCAGCTGACGGCTACTATCTATCCGGAAGATGCTTCGATTAAGAAGATAATCTGGACTTCATCAGACACTTCCATAGCTAAGGTTAACAGCTTTGGTGTTGTAACGGGTGTCAAGGAAGGTGTATGTACGGTTACAGCCACAGCGGCAGACGGTTGCGGTGCATTTGAAAAGTGTGAAGTAACGGTACTCAAGTCGATTCTTGTAACGAGTATAACGGTTAATTCACAGGATACCACGATGGTGGTCGGTGATACCAAACAGGTTACGGCAAGAATGAAGCCGATGAATACTACAGAGACTTATTCGTGGATATCAAGTGATGATTCGATTGCGAAGGTAAGTGAAAAAGGTAAGGTTACTGCTGTCGGACCGGGTACTGCAACTATTACGGCTGTAACTGATACAAGCGGTGTTGAGGCAAGCTTTAAGGTTACTGTTGTGGCACTTAATACAACAAAGCTTACACTTGAGCAATACGACACATATAACTTATATGTTGATGGTGTTACCAAAGGAGTAACATGGTATTCAAGAAATAAGCGTGTTGCTACCGTAACGGCGAACGGTATGGTGGTTGGACGTCAGGCGGGTACTACAACGATTGTAGGACGTATTGACGGCAAGAGAGTTGTTTGTGAGGTTACGGTAACAAGTGTAAAATAAAATAGTTGCGAATGGTGAGTAAGATGATAAGGGAAGATTTTTATAATTGGATTAAAAATAATATAGTGTACCTTGATGGTGCAACCGGCTCGAATTTACTTCGGGCCGGAATGCCCCAAGGGGTATGCCCCGAAAAGTGGATACTGGACAATCCGGAGGTTTTGATAAAACTTCAGCAGGAATATGTTGGCGCAGGAAGTAATATTGTGTATGCGCCAACTTTTGCGTGTAATAGAGTAAAACTTTCGGAGTATGGGCTTGCGGATAAGATAGGCGAAATGAACAGGGAGCTTGTCGCACTTTCTAAGAAAGCAACAGGTGATAAGGCACTTGTTGCCGGTGATATAACCATGACGGGCAGACAGTTGTATCCCATGGGTACAATGCAGTTTGAAGAGCTTGTGGATATATACAAAGAGCAGATTGCATATATCGCAGAAGCGGGAGCAGATCTTATTGTAGTCGAGACTATGCTTAGTCTTCAGGAGACGAGAGCAGCGGTTATTGCGGCAAAAGAGATTTGTGATTTGCCGGTGATTGCGACTTTGTCATTTGGAGAAAATGGTAAGACTTTGTTTGGTACAGATGCAAAATCAGCAGCGATTACCCTTGAAGGACTTGGGGTTTCGGCAATGGGTATTAATTGCTCGTGCGGTCCGGACCAGCTTGAGGATGTTATCAGGGCTATGAGAAGCGTTGTGCGTATTCCGATTATAGCTAAGCCCAATGCCGGGCTTCCCGGTCTTGACGGACAGGGTAATACCGTATATTCAATGGGGCCGGAAGAATTTGCGGAATACATGGAGAAGCTTGTATATGCAGGTGCTACGGTTGTCGGAGGCTGTTGCGGAACATCGCCGGAATATATTGCCATGTTAAGCAAGAGACTTGCAAACGCAGATGTAGCCGACATTATGAAAAATACTGTCCCGAATAGTAAAAAAGGACACTATTATATTTGTTCTGAAAGGAATACACTAGAATTTACAACAGACGACAAATTTCTTGTTATAGGTGAGCGTATTAATCCTACCGGCAAGAAGAAGTTACAGGCGGAACTTAAGGAAGGTTCTGTTGATATGGTTCTCGATATGGCCATGGAGCAACAGGAAAGCGGTGCGAGCATACTGGATGTTAATATGGGTATGGGCGGCATTGATGAAAAAGAAATGATGCTTAAGGTTATCGGAGAACTTACACAGGCAGTTGATTTGCCGCTTTGTATTGATTCAAGTCATGTGGATGTTGTTGAGGCTGCGCTCAGGATTTATCCCGGTCGGGCACTCATTAATTCAATTTCACTTGAGGATGGTAAACCGGAGAGCTTATTGCCTCTTGCTAAGAAATATGGCGCAATGTTTATTTTACTTCCTCTTTCATCCAAGGGTCTTCCTGAGAGCCTGGAGGAGAAGCATGGTATAATCAGGGAACTTGTAAGTAAAGCTAAGGAATATGGTCTTATAGAGAATGATATTATCGTTGACGGGCTTGTCACAACCGTGGGGGCCAATCCCAAGGCGGCGCTGGAGACACTTGAGACGATACGTTATTGTAAGGAAGAATTGGAGCTTGCAACGGTTGTCGGATTGTCCAATATTTCTTTTGGCTTGCCGGATAGAATTGCGGTTAATACTGCATTTCTTACGATGGCGATACAGCGTGGTCTTACGATGGCGATTGCCAATCCCATGCAGGATATGCTTATGAAGGCGGCGTTTGCATCTGATATGTTGCTTAACAGGGAAGGTGCGGATGTAAGATATATAGAGGCGGCAGACAGATTTGCTAAAAGAGCTGCAATGCAGACTGAGACAACTCCGGTTATTACGGCAAAGGAGACTTTGACCGGAAAATCAGAACAGAAGCCGAATGTACAGGCAGATGACAAGCCTGTTTTGTATACGGATGTTTTGAAGGGCAATAAGTCAGGTGTTGTTGCACATGCAAAACAATTGCTAAAAGACGGCATTTCGCCGGATGATATGCTTAATTCCATGCTTGTTCCTGCCATAAATGAAGTAGGAGCATTGTTTGAAAAGCAGATATATTTTTTGCCACAGCTTATTAATGCGGCAGAGACAATGAAGCTTGCGATAGAGCAGATTGAGCCCTTGCTTGAAGGGCAGAATTCCAAAGAAACCAAGGCTACGGTGGTTATGGCTACGGTTCAGGGCGACATTCATGATATCGGCAAGAATCTTGTTGTTCTTATGCTTAAAAATTACGGCTACAGGGTCATTGACCTTGGTAAGGACGTAAGCTGTGAGACAATAATTGAGACGGCTGTCAGGGAGAGTGCGCAGGTTATCGGTTTGTCGGCGCTTATGACTACCACAATGACAGAGATGAAGAAGGTAGTAGATGCTGTCCGCGAGGCAGGATGCAGTGCGAAGATAATGGTCGGCGGAGCGGTTGTAACAGACAGCTATGCGAAGGAAATAGGGGCTGACGGATACGCTAAAGATGCGGCGTCCGCAGTTAAGGTTGTTGAAGGTTTGATAGGTTAATTACGAAGAGAGATGACATTATGAAAAGAAACGATACAGGAGAAAGAAAAAGAGTTATATCGGGAGTTATGTGGAGACGAAAACGCTGGTATGACGGTGTGGCGGGTATTGTAAAGAAACTTAGCCTGTTTTTGTATTTTGCTATTTCCGTTATGTATATGGAACTTGTCTTTCATGTGAGATTTTTTGATAAGATTACTTCAGAGATAATACTTGCAATGTTATTTCCGGTATGTATTGCGATGATACCGGCAGTGATATGTGCGCTTTTACCTGAGAAAATCTCTAAGGTTATGTCTGTTCTCTTTACGCTCTTTATAATAATTCTTTTTGGAGTGCAGGCAGTATATTGCCAGGTGTTTAAGACGTTTTTTGCATTTAGCCTTATGAGTGAAGCAGCTAATGTAGGGCAGTTTCACGATATGATATTTAAAGCGATAGCAGATCAGTGGCTGACGATACTTTTGCTTATTATTCCGTTATTGTACCTGTGTATTTTCGGAAGAAAGCAGTTGGCATTCGGGGTGTTTAAGTGGTATATGCCGGTGATTGCATTGGTCTTTGCAGTGGTATTGCATATTTCATTACTTGGAACGATGAGACTTTACGGTACGGAATATTATTCGCCGTATGATCTTTATTACAATGACCTGGTGCCTGATTTTGCAGTTGAGAAGCTTGGCGTTATTACAACCATGCGTCTTGATTTGAAGAAATTATGGTTCGGTGACGGGGACGAGGACGGTCTGGGACTGACGATAATTGAAAGCACAACACCGGAACCGACAAGTCCTACGGAGACAAGTTCGACAGAACCGACATCATCAACCGAACAGGGTAGTGAAGATGTACCGGTAAAACCTATAGAAGAGATTCTTGATTATGTGCTTGATACATCACCTAATATTTTGGACATAGATTTTATGACACTTGCAGGTGATGAAGATAAGAAGGTAATAAGGGAACTTCATACTTATTTTGCAAACAGTGTACCGACTAACAAGAATGAGTATACGGGTATGTTTGAGGGCTATAACCTTATTAAACTTACCGCAGAGGGATTTAGTACACTGGCGCTCAACGAAACTGCTACGCCTACATTATGCAAGTTGGCTAACAGCGGATTTGTGTTTAATAATTTTTATAACGCAAGCTGGTGGGCAAGTACTACGGACGGTGAATATGCGGCGTGTATGGGACTTATTCCGAAGTCGGGATTTGGTTCCTTCAGATATACGGGTAAGAATAAGTCATCACTTCCTTTTTCGATGGGTAACATGCTTACGGGACTTGGGTACGTGACTTACGGATACCATAATAATCATCAGTTTAATTATTACGGAAGAGATTTATCGCATCCTAATATGGGATATATTTATAAAGGTCCGGGATACGGTTTTGATTTAAGAAAAACATGGCCGGAATCTGATTTAGAGATGATTGAGGCGACATTGCCTGATTATATTAATTCGGTTCCTTTTCATGCTTATTATATGACAATCAGTGGTCATGCTAATTACTCATTTACGGGTAATTCGATGGCGTCAAGGAATAAGGCGTTGGTGGCCGACCTTAATTATTCAACAGAAGCTAAGGCATATCTCGCATGTCAGGCAGAGCTTGACAAGGCGATTGCCAAGTTGATGGAAGAACTTGATAGGGCAGGTTTGCTTGAAAGAACGGTTATTGTACTCAGTGGTGACCAC
>JAZNXQ010000247.1:0-1949 GCA_045593945.1 Lachnospiraceae bacterium
TTTAACTGAGCCATTACTTTCTTTGTAATCTCTGCAACCAAAGCATCTGACTCTGAACCATGGCAGTTACCGCCGCATGAACCGCCACATGTATGGCAGCTGGGCTGTCCTGCTGCTGCAGCCGGGCAAAGGTTAGCCGGATGCTTTCCGGGTAAACCGAACTGTCTTCTGATTTCGTAAAGTCTCTGTACCTGTGCTTCGCTAAGTTCCTTAGGTCCGCCAAGTGCTCTTGCTTTGTAAAGGAGTTCTGCGTAGAACTCTAATGATTCCATCTTGTGGTATGCTGAGAGTAAGTCAACGCTGAATGACAATGCGCCGTGGTTCTCAAGCAATACTGCATCATAGTAAGGAAGCCATTCTTCAACAGCATCCGGAATCTCGTGTGTAGAAGGTGTACCGTATTTTGCAATCGGAACGCAACCAAGTGCGATAACTGCCTCAGGCATGATAGGTGCTGTTAACGGGATACCTGCGATAGCAAATGCTGTAGCAAATGTAGGATGAGCATGAACTACTGATCCAACGTCAGGTCTGCACTTATAAACTCTCATATGCATTTTGATCTCTGATGAGGGTCTGAAGTTACCGTTTGCCTGTAATACATTACCGTCCTTGTCTACCTTACAAATGTAGTCAGGTGTCATGAAACCTTTACTAACACCTGTAGGTGTGCAAAGGAATTCATTGTCGTTGAGCTTTACGGAAATGTTACCGTCGTTAGCTGCAACCATGTTTCTGTCGTAGATTCTTTTACCAATCTCACAAATCTGTTTTTTAATTTCGTATTCTGATGCCATGTCTTTTCCTCCTATAATTTGTGGTTTTGTGTGGTTTTTGTTTATTTTAATTGTATTTTACCATTCTGAGACGTGTTCGTCAAGATTCTTTTTGGTTTCAAATCTTGTTTTTTGTGGTTTTTGATGTTGTTTTTCTTGTTTTTGTGGTTTTCCCTATCAAAATCTCAGGGTCACCCGGTTCTCTTAAGTGTTCAAGTATCTGTGGAATACCCTCACCCGTCACCGAACTCACGTGATACACCGTCTTACAACCTGCGTTCCTAAGCCAGCTTTCGGCAAGTGCCGGATTGGCATCTTCTCTGTCAATCTGTGTGACTATGCCGATTACCTCTCTGTTGCACATCATTGTAATGTTAGGCGGATATAAGGTATACTGCTCGTTCGCTCCTGCGAGAAGTCCTACGACATCCGCTTCATATGTATATAAAGCAAGCGCCCTGCCAAGCGAAGCATTCTCAGCATACTCACCCGGAGTATCAATAACAACATCATAATGATTAATGTACTGCGTTTTATGGTAGGTGATTGTCTCACCTTTGAGTGCCTGCATCAGGGAAGTCTTCCCTGCGCCGGTACGTCCCATAAAAATAATCTTCTTCATACGTTATGTCCTCGTAAGCTGACAAACCGTATGCCCAAGCGTCTCTTTAGCATAATCCAAAATGGCCTTAAATGATGCTTCAACAGCCGAAATCGTTCCTGTTATGATTAGCGTGCCGCTGAATCTGTCAACAAATCCCAATTCAACATTAGATGCCTTCATCGCTATGTCTGCCGCGATAACAGCTGTCTCACTGGGGCTTATTGTAAGTATTCCGATTGCTCCTCCGGAATAATCAAGCGCCGGATCAAGTCCAAGCTTTTGATAAAGTATATCATCCGGATTGGCAATTATATGTGCCAACGTTATCTGCTTACCGGGAACAAGTTCCTGGATAATTCGGACTTTATCTTCATTGGATAAAAGCTTTGTAAAATCCATCCGTTAACACCTCGCCTTTCTAAAAATTAACCGCCTATCTGACATTTGAGTCCTGACTCGTTTGCCGCCTTAAGAAGCGTCTGCATGTACTCGTCCGTCATAGGCTCTATATTCTTTAGCGTATATTCTCTTCCGAGTCCTTCGTACTTATCCTGCCCGAGTCTGTGATA
>JAZNXQ010000248.1:0-9788 GCA_045593945.1 Lachnospiraceae bacterium
CAGGATATGGCGAAGGATTTTGCAAAGGAAGAAGATCTTGTATTTCTTTGCGGACATTACGAAGGCGTGGATGAGCGAATCCTTGAGTTGATTGTGACGGATTATGTTTCAATCGGTGATTATGTGCTTACCGGAGGAGAACTTCCTGCGATGGTAATGATTGATGCTATATCAAGAATGGTTCCGGGTGTTTTAAGCAATGATGTATCGGCAGAATTTGAATCTTTTTCGGACAATCTCTTGGAGTATCCGCAGTACACAAGACCGGAAGATTTCATGGGCAATAAAGTTCCTGACGTGCTTTTGTCCGGACACCATGCCAATATTGAAAAATGGCGCAGGGAGCAGTCATTGCTCCGTACAAGAAAATGGCGCCCGGATTTGCTTGACAAAGCAGAACTTACAAAGAAGGATATTGAGTTTCTTGAGAAGAATCCTATTTCCTGACGATACGTTCCATGAGAAGACCTGCACAGAACCAGGCAGGAGCGTAGTCGAGGCGGATAAGTCCGTTGATGTGTAACTTGGAGTAGGAGTAGTCCCAAGGACACATATTGGCGGCGCGCAGCAGCAAACCGGAAAAATATTCGACAGTGAATATAAGGATTGTGTAGACACCTCCCCGAAGAAATGTATTCCGATTTTTGATGAGACTATAAATCGGTTTTAAGAGTGCTGCCATTCCGTAAATAGGAAACATAATGAGAGAAGTAGTGCCGGTCATTTTGCGGTCATAGCTAAGGAGGGAGCCGAGCCCCGTCCAGAAGACCTCTATACACCAACCGGCAAGTCCGCATTTGACAAAATTACTTTTCATGATTTTCATGATAATAGTATTTGCCGAATGTGTTAAAATATTCATAAAGAACCACATTTGTTTACGAAACGAGGTATATTATGTATAAGCTTATAACAAGAGACAATAATGCAAAACGAGGCGAATTTCATACTGTACACGGTGTAATCCAGACCCCTGTTTTTATGAATGTAGGTACGATTGCGGCTATTAAAGGCGCAGTTTCCACTATGGATTTACAGGAGATTAAGACACAGGTGGAACTTTCCAATACCTACCACCTGCATGTTCGTCCGGGTGACGAGCTTGTCAAGAAGATGGGCGGTCTTCATAAGTTTATGGTGTGGGACAAGCCGATACTTACGGATTCGGGCGGATTTCAGGTGTTTTCACTTGCGGGACTTCGTAAGATTAAAGAAGAAGGCGTATACTTTAACTCGCATATAGACGGCAAGAAGATTTTTATGGGCCCGGAACAGAGCATGCAGATTCAGTCCAATCTTGCTTCTACAATTGCTATGGCATTTGATGAGTGTCCGCCTTATCCTGCAACGAGAGAGTATATGCAGAATTCCGTGGACAGAACTACGAGATGGCTTGTAAGATGTAAGGAAGAGATGAAGAGACTCAATTCTCTTGATGATACAATTAATAAGAATCAAATGCTTTTTGGTATTAATCAGGGCGGTACTTATGCGGATATCCGTATTGAACATGCTAAGAGGATTTCTGAGCTGGATCTTGATGGTTACGCACTTGGTGGCCTTGCGGTTGGTGAGTCACATGATGAGATGTATCGTATTCTTGATGAGACTGTGCCGTATCTTCCGGTTGAGAAGCCTACTTACCTTATGGGAGTAGGTACACCGGCAAATATCCTTGAAGCGGTAGACAGAGGCGTGGATTTCTTTGACTGCGTATATCCGAGCCGTAACGGTCGTCATGGTCATGTTTATACCAATAATGGTAAGGTTAATCTTTTTAATCAGAAGTACGAGACTGATGATACGCCAATTGAGGAAGGCTGCGGTTGCCCGACCTGTAAGCATTACAGCAAGGCATATATCAGGCATCTTTTAAAAGCAAAAGAAATGCTTGGAATGAGACTTTGCGTATTGCATAATTTGTATTTTTATAATACAATGATGGAGGAAATCCGTGAAGCTATTGAAGAACACAGATATGCTTCTTATAAGAAGGATAAGCTTGCTAAAGTAATGGCACATACTAAGGAGCAATAAGCTTTAGGCTTTTGTTATATAAGAAATATAGGAGGAAGTACAATGAATACAATGTTAGCTTTAACAGCAAGTACACCCGGAATGGGTTCAACAATCGGAAGTATGGTGCTTTGGATTGCGGTTATGGGTGTATTGTTTTATTTTATGTTGTTCCGTCCGCAGAAGAAGCAGCAGAAGGAAATGCAGCAGATGCTTGCATCTTTAGAGGTTGGTGACAGCGTGCTTACAACAAGCGGTTTTTACGGTGTGGTAATTGATATCACTGATGACACAGTAATCATCGAGTTTGGTAACAACAAGAACTGCCGTATTCCTATGCAGAAAGCAGCAATCACACAGATTGAAAAGCCCAGTGCAGAATAATGTGTTATAATCAATAAGTCCGGCGTAGAGTCGGACTTATTTTTATGTATTGCCTGAAAAACGTTCGGAATAAATCGCACCGCCAATTACCAACAATGCCCCGATTACTTGTATGCTGCTCATGTTCTCTCTTAAAAAAATAACTGACATAATTACAGCTGACAAGGGCTCTAAATAACCAAGGATTGATACACTTTGCACAGGTATTTTTTCTAATTTTGAAAAGTAAAGATAACAGCCTAACCCGGTATTTACTATACCAAGAAACAGGAGTGGCAGGATACTGTCCCGAGGTATTTGAAAAGACAAATCACCTCTTAATAACGTAATGCAGGCTACGGTAATAAAGCTGATTGTTAATTGAAGCAGAGAATTTTCCAAACCGGAAATGTTCTTTGCTTTTTTATTGAAAATAATCATAAGAGAATACATGATTGCCGACATTATTCCGCAAAATATTCCGAAATAGTGATTGCCTGTGGCAAAAAGTTTTCCGTTTACAAGAATAATCCCAATGAATACATATGAAAATCCAAGGAGTTTTCGCGGATGTAGTTTTTCGCGAAAAATAATCGGAGCAAGCGCAATTACAATTATGGGACCGCAGTAGTAGAGTAAAGACGAAATACTGACACCTATCTGTTGGTAGGCTTCATAAAGGAAAAGCCAGCTTAAACCCATTGAAATACCTGATAGTATCAGAAAAAGAAATTGTTTTTTGTGTTTGTGGAAAGTCCGGTGTTTTTTTGTTGACAGAAATATTAAAAAAAGAAATAGTGAACCTATAGACGTGCGATAAAAGACAATCTCCGTACTTGCTAATTGGATGTGGCTTGCGATAATTCCGTTTGAACCAAACAGTAATAATGCAAATATATAACTTATATATGCTGATTTCATAATAAACTCCTTGAATAACATTTTTTAATAGTTTATCATATATTTAAGGATTACAAAAATGAATGTTTGTAATATGAACGATGCGAAAAAGGAATGAGTGAAATGAATATACAAAAGTATAAGGCATTTGTAAAAACTGTGGAGCTTGGAAGTTTTACAAAGGCAGGTGATTCATTGGGATATACACAGTCTGCCGTCAGCAGAATGATTGCTGATTTAGAAAATGATTGGAATATTATTCTGCTTGAAAGGAATAAGAATGATTTAAAATTAACATCGGACGGAATGTTAATACTTCCATATGCGAAAAACCTGTGCAATGAATACGAAAAATTGCAGATGCAGATTGAGGCTATACATGGTCTTGAAAAAGGGATAATCAGAATAGGAACCTTTTCGAGTGTTGCAACGCATTGGTTGCCTAATATTATTAAGGAGTTTCAAAAGGATTATCCGGGTATTGAATATGAACTTTTACTTGGAGATTATACTGAAATTGAGACGTGGATTGTGGAAGGCCGCGTTGATTGCGGATTTTTGAGATTACCTACCACACAAAAGATGGATTATATTTTCCTTGAGAAGGATGAACTTAAGGCAATTATTCCTAAAGGTCATCCGATGGCGGAAACAGAAAAAATTTCATTACAAATATTATGCAAAGACAGGTTTATGTTGCTTGAAAAAGGCGCAAGGGCAGAAATCTCTGAATTATTTGAAAGGCACGGACTTGAGCCGAATGTGCATTTTACCACTTGGGACGATTATGCGGTAATGTCGATGGTGGAGAGCGGACTGGGAGTAAGTATTTTGCCGCAACTTATATTGAAAAGAGTGCCATATAATGTTGCTGTAAAAAGTCTTGATGTGGAGGCATACAGAAAAATAGGATTTTGTGTCAGGGATTTGAATAGTGTATCGATAGTTGTTAGAAGGTTTATTGATTATTTAGATTATCGGAACATACAAAAGTGATATAAAAACAATTGACTTATAAATAATACTGAGTTAAAATAATAACAATATTGTGTATGTTTATGCATGCAGAAGGAATTTGCAAAGCAAATTTCTTTGGAAACGAAGTTTCCCATAAAAAGGAGGATGTTTAAATGGCAAGAGTTTATAACTTTTCAGCAGGTCCGGCTGTATTACCGGAAGAGGTATTAAAAGAAGCGGCAGCAGAGATGCTTGACTACAAGGGAACAGGCATGTCCGTTATGGAGATGAGCCACCGTTCAAAAGCATATCAGGCAATTATTGATGAGGCAGAAGCAGATCTTCGTGACCTTATGAATATTCCGGATAACTATAAGGTGTTATTTATGCAGGGTGGCGCAAGCCAGCAGTTCGCAATGGTTCCGATGAACCTTATGAAGAACAAGAAAGCTGCTTACATAATTACAGGACAGTGGGCTAAGAAGGCATATCAGGAAGCACAGATGTATGGTGAGGCTGTTGCAGTAGCTTCTTCAGCTGATAAGACATTTTCATATATTCCGGATTGTTCAGATCTTGATATTCCGGAGGATGCAGATTACGTATACATCTGCGAGAACAATACAATTTACGGAACAAAGTTCAAAGAGTTACCTAATACAAAGGGCAAACTCCTTGTATCAGATGTTTCTTCATGTTTCCTTTCAGAGCCGGTTGATGTTACAAAATACGGCGTTATCTATGGTGGCGTTCAGAAGAACGTAGGACCTGCAGGTGTTGTTATTGCAATCATCCGTGAAGATTTAATCACAGAGGATGTATTGCCGGGAACACCTACAATGCTCAGATATAAGACACATGCAGATAACGGTTCTATGTACAACACACCGCCTTGCTACGGTATTTATATCTGCGGTAAGGTATTTAAGTGGCTTAAGAAGATGGGCGGTCTTGAGAAGATCAAAGAGCTTAACGAGAAGAAGGCAGCTATCCTTTATGATTTCCTTGATAACAGCGAGATGTTCAAGGGTACAGTTGTTAAGGAAGATCGTTCACTCATGAATGTTCCTTTCATCACAGGTAACGATGATTTAGATGCTAAGTTCATCAAAGAAGCTAAAGAAGCAGGCTTTGAGAACCTTAAGGGCCATCGTTCAGTTGGCGGTATGCGTGCAAGTATCTACAATGCTATGCCTATCGAAGGTGTTGAGGCACTTGTTGCATTCATGAAGAAATTTGAGGAAGAGAATAAATAATTTTTTGGAGGAATATAACCATGATAAAGGTTAATTGCTTAAATGCGATTTCTAAAGTAGGTACAGGTTTACTTACAGATAATTATCAGATTACAGAGAATGTTGATGAAGCACAGGCAATCCTTGTAAGAAGTGCTGCAATGCATGACATGCAGTTTTCAGATAACCTCCTTGCAATCGCAAGAGCAGGTGCAGGTGTTAACAACATTCCGTTAGACCGTTGTGCAGAAGAAGGTATCGTTGTATTTAATACACCCGGTGCCAATGCTAACGGCGTTAAGGAGCTTGCTGTTTGCGCAATGCTTCTTGCATCACGTGACATTATCGGCGGTATTGACTGGGTTCAGTCAATCAAGGAAGAGCCGGAAGTTGCTAAGATGGTAGAGAAGGGCAAAGGTAAGTTCGCAGGAACAGAACTTAAGGGCAAGAAGCTCGGTATCATCGGTCTCGGTGCTATCGGCGGACCGCTTGCTAACATCGCTGTAGATTTAGGCATGGAAGTATACGGATGTGACCCGTACCTTTCAGTAGACGCTGCTTGGAATATTTCAAGCAAGGTTAAGCATGTAAAGACAAGAGAAGAGATTTTCTCTACATGTGATTTTATCTCAGTACATACTCCTCTTGTTGATAATCCTGATCCTAACGTTAACACTAAGAAGATGATTAACAAAGATACAATCAGTATGATGAAAGACGGCGTTATCATCATCAACATGGCAAGAGACCTTCTTGTAGATGATGAGGCAATGGAAGAAGCACTTAATAGCGGTAAGGTTAGAAAATATGTTACAGATTTCCCGAACCCGAAGACAGCAGGTATGGCAGGCGTAATCGCAATTCCTCACCTCGGAGCTTCTACAGAGGAGTCAGAAGATAACTGTACTATCATGGCAGTTAACCAGATTATGGACTTCATCGAGAACGGTAACATTAAGAACTCAGTAAACTTCCCTGCATGTGATATGGGTGTTTGCAAGACTGCAGCACGTGTAACTATCTTACACAAAAATATTCCTAACATGCTTACACAGTTTACACAGGTTGTATCTGAAAAGAATATTAATATTTCAGAGATGAGCAACAAGAGCCGTGGCAACTATTCATATGCTATTCTTGATGTTGATTCACCTGTTACAGATGAGTTATTTAATGCAGTTGCTGCAATTGAAGGTGTACTTAAAGTAAGAGTTATTAAATAAATATTGGAGGACCGATATGGCAACAATTAAACCTTTTAGCTGTATCAGACCTGCGGTTAAGGTAGCAGCCCAAGTGGCTGCTTTACCTTACGATGTCTATAACCGTAGTGAAGCGTGTGAAGAAGTAAAAGATAAGCCTTTGTCATTCCTTAGAATTGACAGGGCAGAGACACAGTTTGACAATAGCGTTGATACCTATGATGAGAGAGTGTATCTTAAGGCTAAAGAACTCCTTGACGGAATGATTGCAGACGGTACATTTGTAACGGATGGCGACGATGCATATTATATTTATGAGCTTGTTATGGACGGACGTTCACAGACAGGTATTGTGGCTTGTGCGGCTATCGATGATTATCAGAACAATGTAATCAAGAAGCATGAGAATACAAGAGCCGAAAAAGAGGCTGACCGTATTAAGCATGTTGATGTATGCAGTGCTCAGACAGGTCCTATTTTCCTTGCATACCGCTCACAGGAAGCTATTAACAGTGTTGTTACAAGAATTAAAAAGACATCACCGTTGTATGATTTCACGGCACCTGACGGAATTTCACATCGTGCATGGAAGATAAGCAATACGGCGGATGTTAATGAGATTAGAGAGTCTTTTGAGAAACTTGACAGTATTTATATTGCGGATGGTCATCACCGTGCGGCTTCTGCTGTTAAGGTGGGTCTTAAGAGAAGAGCAGAGAATCCCGGATTTAATGGAGATGAAGAATTTAATTTCTTCCTTTCAGTATTATTCCCTGATGACCAGCTTATGATTATGGACTATAATCGTGTTGTGACAGATCTTAACGGACTTTCAAAGGATGAGTTCATAGAGAAGATTTCTGCTGACTTTAATGTTGAGAGGGTCGGTGCTGAAAGCTATAAGCCCGCTAAGGCGCGTGAGGTCGGAATGTTCCTCGAAGATGAGTGGTATAAGCTTACGGTTAAGGACAGTATTGTAAGCAATGACCCGGTAGAAGGACTTGATGTTTCTATCTTGCAGAAGTATCTTCTTACACCTGTTCTTGGAATCGAAGATCCAAAGACAGACAAGAGAATTGATTTTGTAGGCGGAATCAGAGGTCTTAAGGAACTTGAGAGAAGATGTAACAGTGACATGAAGGTTGCATTTGCAATGTATCCTACATCAATTAATGAGTTGTTCGATGTGGCGGATGCAGGACTTCTTATGCCTCCCAAATCAACATGGTTTGAGCCTAAGTTAAGAAGCGGTATCTTTATTCACAGCATTCGTACAGACAAATAGTTACTTTGATATTATATTTGATACAAAAGAGTAGCATAGAAGTGATATTGCTATACATACTATCCACAGAAAGGAAATAACAATATGACCAAAAAACAATATGCCAAAATGGACTGGGAAGCAATTGAATCTATCGTATATTCCGATAATGCCCATCCTTGTGAGATTTTGACTCCTCAGAAAAGCGGTAAGGATACTTTAATCCAGGCGTTTTTGCCCTTTGCAGAAAGCGTGGAAGCAGTATTTGACGGAAAAGATGAGGCAATTCCTATGGAATTGGTAGACGAGGAAGGCTTTTATGCTGTTTTTGTGCCCGGAACCGGTAAAAAGTCATATTGTTATCGTGTAAAAACCAAAGAAGGTGAAATTGTTACCATCAAGAACCCTTACGATTTCGCACCGGTAATTCCCAAAGACGGTTTGGAAGAGTTTGTTGCCGGAAGTTGTACGGATGCATATCGTATTTTAGGTGCTCATACAATGACTTTAGAAGGAATAGATGGCGTTAATTTCGCAGTTTGGGCTCCGAATGCATTACGTGTCAGCGTAATCGGTGAGTGGAATCATTGGGACGGTCGCGTGAATCCGATGCAGAAATTGGATGAATACGGCGTATTTACGCTGTTTATCCCTGATGTAAAAGTAGGAGATGCTTACCGTTTCGAGTTAAAAGTAAAGGGTAATGAAATTCTTTTAAAAGATGATCCTTATGCTGTTTTATTGAACGAAAAAGGCTATGCGGTAGTAACTGAAAGTTCAACATTTGAATGGAATGATAAAGACTTTGTTAAAATTGACAGCAAGAAGCTTATGGATGCACCGGTTCAGATTTGTCAGCTGTCTTTGCAGGAGCTTGTTTTGGAGGCTTCTAAAGGCAAAAAGAAACTTTCTACCGTCTTAAAAGAAACCGTTGCAAAACTTGGTGATTTCGGATGTACTCATGTGGAATTGGCACCGGTAATGGCGTCCTCTGCAGACAAAGGAAATCCTTATCAGACATTGTTTTATTATGCAGTAAATGATGTATTAAGCAGAGATGTTATTAAGGAGTTTGTGAACGAATGCCATAAAGCCGGACTTGCAGTGCTTATGGATTGGTCTGTAGCTTATTTTGCAAAGGATGCAAACGGTCTTGAATGGTTTGACGGAAGTTGTTTGTATGAACATGCCGATAAGAGACAGGGATATCAGCCTGCCTTTGATGCCAACGTATTCCGTTATCAGTGTCCGGAAGTAAAGAGTTTCTTGGCTTCCAACGCATATTTTTGGCTTAAAAAATATCATTTTGATGGTATTTCGTTTAATGATTTGGCATCCGTTTTATATTTGGATTATGGCCGCAATGAATGGGTTCCCAATGTGTATGGCGGTAAGGAAAATCTTGAATTTGTTGATTTTATTAAAGAATTTAACAAGAAAATCAAGGCGGATTTTCCCGGATGTATTACCGTTGGTGATATTGATGCAGTATGGGCTGATGCTTCCGAAAAGAATAAAAATTCATTAGGCTTTGACTTTGTATGGAACAATGGTTTCAAGAATGAATTTGTAAATTATGTAAAGAGTGAGCCTTATGCAAGAAGCGGAAAACTTCTCAAGATGCTTTCCGGACTTGATTATGCATATAACGAGAACTTTATTCTTCCGTTATCGACAGATGTGGTAAATAACGGCATGTTAAAAGAATTCCCCGGTATTTTGGAAGAAAACTATGCGGCGTTACGTGCAACCTATGCTTATACCATGTTATATCCCGGTAAAAAGCTTTTTTGCCCTGACATGAAAGCATTTATCGGTACTACCGGTAAAAAGGAAAAGCGTAGTGAAGTC
>JAZNXQ010000249.1:0-6103 GCA_045593945.1 Lachnospiraceae bacterium
CTCATCCGTAAGTGTCCCTATATCTACTGTCACAGGTTCAGTCACCGGCTCACAGTGTACATGCTCTGCAGCACTATATGTCCTTGTCTCAATCTTAGGATATACGTGCGTATTAAGAGAAACACTCCGACCAAGAACCTCACCCATAAGAATCACACCGTCAGCATAATAGAGTTCCACACCTTCCAGTGTGTAATATGTATAGGGTACCATATATTCATATGTTCCCTCCGATATCTGCACCGTCGCCATAACATCTTCACCTTTTTCGTTTGTACCCGGTCTTGTCGCTATAAGTATTACCGGTATTTCGCAGCCAATTGTTCCCCAAACCTTTTCATACTCGATATTGTAGGCCACATCCGTCTGCCATGCATAAATATCTACTTTCTCACCCGCAGGAATCGCCTGCGACGGATTATATCCGTCCGCTTTCACAATTACCCCTGCATCAAGATCCGGTCCCCACCAATAAAAATTTTTGGATATACTGCCTTTTTCCCTGGATATCTCCTCCTCTCCTTTCTCCTCAAAAAAGCCCGAAACCGCAGGGAAATACACGCTTTTGTTAAAATGCGTCCGCAGACTGTCCTTAGAACTCGCTCCCCAGCTTCTTGCCGAAACAATTCCTTCGTAGGTATCATATACCTCGCCTCTCGTACTTCCGTCAGAATACAGACTTCCCTGCGGCACATTATTTTCAAGAACTGTCATAATTCCGTCAAGGTACACTGCCGCACCGTTAAGATAAAGCTCCCTCTGCCACTCCGACGAGGCTCTTCCGATTGCATTAAAAATAGTATCCTTATCACAATAAAAAAAGCTGTACAGATACCGTTCATCATTCGGGTCGGGCACTGACCCGTCACAGGTAATCACAATTGTCGCGCTCATATTGAGTGGATCGTCTATCGGCAGGTCATAGCGTTTTATAGTCCAACCAAGCGTACAATACCTTGTGCTTTTTGTCCCGACAGCATCATGTGTAGTCATATAAAAACTTCCATCATCATCAAAATACAGGCTCTCCTGATAATAATTGCCTGCTAAAACCTCTGCTTTCCCACAAAAAACTGCGAGTATGAATGGTATCATTATTACCGAAATCAGTGCCTTTATAATTTTTTGTCTAGTTATTCTCAATAAATATCACTCCTTTGATTATTATCTGCATAGTGTCCTTTTTTTCGGAATATTATTATTGTATATACTTATTTCTAACCGGAGGCATTATGTTAAAACGTACTTTACTGATATTACTTCTTTCAATTTCCCTGTTGTTTGGCGGTTGCGGAAAAGATTCCTCAAAAAACCCGAAGAACAGAACATGTGCTGCATTTGATGAATTTACGGAAAATGTCTTTTGCGATATAGTCTCTTCCAACACTATCAATCTGCATTTTACCCTTGCGCATCCGGAAAACCACGGAATAACAGACCATAAAATAACGCTTGGCGACTACGGATTTGATTTTTTTACAGAAGAATACCAAAAAGCCGAGAAATGGTTGAATGCATTGTATGAATTTGATTACAATCTGCTAACTCCCACTCAACAGCTTACCTATGATATATTGGAGGATGCTTTGGATTCCGAAATTATTGCCGGTGATTATATATATTATTCAGAGGCACTGAGTCCTCTTACCGGCTATCAGGCACAGCTCCCGATTCTTATGGCGAATTATACTTTTCGCAATAAAAAAGACATCGAAACATATCTTTTGCTTCTTGCCGAATTTGATGATTTTTTTACCAAGATTATGGAATTTCAAAAAACAAAATCTGAACAGGGATTTTTTATGCCTGATTTTATGGCAGATGATGTGATAGAACAATGTGAATCTTTTACGGAAAATCCGGAGATGAACTGGCTTGTTGAAACCTTTAACTCGAGAATCAGTGAAGCCGATTGGCTTACGGAAAGTGAAAAAAACAAATATTGTAAAGAAAACTTAAAACTCGTAACAGAAGATGTCACTAACGCTTATAGTATTATCACAGACGTACTTACAAATCTTAAAGGAACTGCTACCAACGAAGCGGGGCTTTGCTATTATTCCGACGGAAAGGAATATTATGCTCATCTTGTCCGCAGTGCAACAGGCTCAGCCAAGACTGTGAAAGAACTTCAGTTATTGACAGAGGAATATATCAAAAACAGCCTTCAGGAAATATATTCTAATATGATAAATAATCCTACCCTCGTTGACAGCCTCGATACTTTTGCATTTTCATGCTCAGAGCCTTCAAAAATCCTTGAACATTTAAAACAAAATATTACTTCAGACTTTCCTGCGCTCCCTGAGACATCCTGCAAAATATGCACAGTGCACGAATCTCTTGAAGACTCTTTAAGTCCTGCCTTTTTCATAGTGCCGCCGATTGATGCATCAAAAGACAATGTAATCTACATTAACAACCGTTACAGTAACTCTGCCCTTTTCACAACGCTTGCGCACGAAGGTTATCCGGGACACCTATACCAAAATGTCTACGTAGCTTCACTTAATCTTCCCGCAGTAAGAAGTCTTCTTTCTTATCCGGGGTATACGGAAGGATGGGCGACATACGTGGAATACTACTCCTACAAGCTGGATAATATCGAAGAAAATGTGGCACAAACACTGGCTCTAAACGATTCGGCAACACTCGGTCTGTATGCGTATCTTGACATGGGGATTCATTACGACGGATGGTTGTATGAAGATGTGCTTGAATACCTGAAGATCTTTGGTTTTACAAGTGAGGAAATTGCCCGTGACATATATGAAGCAATTCTTGAAAACCCTGCAAACTACTTAAGCTACTTTATAGGGTATCTTGAAATTACGGAACTTAAGGATACTGCCGCGAAAAAACTGGGGGAAAACTTTGATATAAAGGACTTCCATACCTTCCTGCTTAATATGGGACCCGCACCCTATGATATAATCGCAGATTACATGGAAATATGGCTTGCAGAGACTTCTGCGCCGACTGTGACACTTACAGAATAAATATATACCATTATTTTACATTTTGCAATATAAATTTTTTATAAACACACTGAAAAATACTTGTCTATTTCTCTACCACTCTATATAATATAGAAGTTGATTATTAAGAGAAAGAGGAACCGACATGGCAAAATTAGAGAAAAATCTTACGGAAGGCAGTGTGATAAGCCAATTACTTCGTTTTGCAATTCCGTTTATATTGTCAAATCTTATACAGTCCCTGTACAACGTAGCTGATATGTACATAGTGGGACAATACAACCAATCCATAGGAATTTCCGCAGTAAATTCCGGCGGTCAGGTTACATTCATTATGACCAATATTGTTGTCGGTCTTTGTGCCGGCGCAACAGTTATCATAGGTCAACATATGGGAACCAATAACAAAAAAGCTATCCGTGAAACAATCAGTACATTACTTATTACACTTGTTATTGTTGGTATCATTCTTATGATTGCAATGACAATCCTTGCGACTCCGATTCTCGGATGGATTAACACTCCTGCCGATGCATTTCAGGGCGCAAGAGAATATCTTACAATTACCATTGCCGGAACATTATTTATCTTCGGTTACAATGCACTTTCAGCTATCATGCGTGGTATGGGCGACAGCAAGACCCCTCTTATATTCGTAGCCATAGCCTGCGGCGTTAACGTTGTTCTTGACCTTATTTTCGTAGGCTACCTCGGTATGGCTGCCCGCGGTGCCGCCATCGCAACAGTTATTGCACAGGCCCTCAGTATGATTCTTTGTATTATCTACCTGAAAAAGAATGATTTTGCGTTTGACTTTAAATTATCGTCCTTCAAATTTTACAAGGACCGCTTACAGACTCTTCTTCGCATAGGTATTCCGACCTCAGTACAGAACGTTATTACCAACTTTTCATTCCTCGTACTTACTGCACTCGTTAATTCCTATGGTACGGAAGCTTCCGCCGCACTCGGTGTTGTCGGTAAATTCAACGGTTTTGCAATTCTTCCCGCTATTGCGATGAGCGCATCTGTTTCTGCAATGGTAGCGCAGAATATCGGTGCCGGAATGTATGACCGTGCAAAACACACTATGCATATCGGTACAATCATCGGTGTTTCAATGAGTCTCGTTATCTTCGTATTTGCGCAGTTATTCCCCGCTCAAATACTTGAATTTTTCAACGACGAAGACCCTGCCATGATTACCTACGGCGTTGAATATATGCGTTCCTTCTCTTTTGACTATATTTTTGCTCCGTTGTTTTTTGGCGTTGTAGGTATTATTACCGGAGCAGGCCACACCAAGTTTTCACTTGTCAGCAACATTTTATCGGCACTTGCCCTCAGAGTTCCGTTCGCACTTTTATTCGGAAGCGTGCTTGACATGGGCATGTTTGGTATTGGCCTCGGTGCACCGATTGCAAGCTTTGGTTCTCTCCTCCTTGCATTCTGGTATTACAAGAGTGGCCGCTGGATGAAGGGTACTGCAATCACTTCCGAAAACTAATCACGTATTAAAAAAGACAGTTGCATTTTTGCACTGTCTTTTTTATATTAGAATTTATTTCGCAAGTGCCGGTAATACGTACTTGAAGTCCATATCTGATGCAAGATAGAACTTGGTGTATCCGGGCTGGTTGTAGCAGTTGTTCTGCCAAGCGATACCCATACGATACTGTACGTCATGCATAAGTGTAAATAACTTATGATTTGTGATTTCTGTATTAGAATAAATACGGATTGCCGTATTGTCTTCTTTTCTGAGGATTAACTCTTCTCTCCAGTCACCAAAGATGTCGGCTACGAGACAAGGATTACCCTTTGTTCCGTTATTAGTTGCCATTCCTTCGGGAACAAGCATTGCACCATGTGTAATATCATTGATAACACCCTTGTGTCCTGCAAAAAGGTTAGCGCCATCAGTTACCTGTGTTGAAAGGTCTGCTGCCCAGTTAATCTTCTGGTTAGTTCCGATGGGCTTCTCAGGAAGTACGTTACCCTTAACGTCACGCATTGCAGTACACCATGTCTGAAGACCGCGAACACCCGGAACAACATCACCGATCATACAACGTCCGAGATCTTTCTCAGCATATTCACCGTAGATAACTTCACCTGTCTCAGCATCACGGAGAGCATATCCGTAAGGAGCAAATCTTGCACCTTCAAATACATTGAATATCTCAAGGCCCGGTCTGTCGGGATCGATATCCGCAACATGCATTGCATCGCCATGACCAAACTTAGCCCATGTCTTGCCGTCCGGAAGATATCCGTAGCTTGAGTAAAGAATGCTTCCGTCATGGTCGATAACTGCTGCACCGTAGATAATCTCCTGGCATCCGTCACCATCAACATCTGCTGTTGAAAGACTGTGGTTACCCTGACCGGCAAGGATTCCGTATACAGGATCGCAACCCTGTGCCGCATGTGCATTATCCTTGAAAGGATTATCCATAAGTACCCAACCGCTGTCTACGCTCCAGTACTCTTCAAACTTACGGTCAAAGAAACTGTACGCAACAATTGTTGCTCTTGTATAGTAACCACGGCAAATGATAAGATAAGGTCTCTCACCGTCGAGGTATGCAACACCTGAAAGGAAACGATCTACACGGTTACAAGGCTCGATTCTCGGAAGCGCATAGTCAGCCCACATAAGTCCGTCATCTTCACGCCCGTATTTGAAACGGATTGTCTCAATTTCTTCACCGTCACCGGAAAACATTGTAAGGTACTCAGGTCCTTCATATACAAAACCTTCAAACTTACGAAGCTCGTTACGGGGACTTCTTGCCGGAGCAAATACATCTAAGAAGTAATCTACAAGTTCCTTAGCATCTGCTTCGCAAAGCGGATATGTATATTTAGGCTCAATCTCAAAGCACTCCTCAAGAGTCTTCGGCCATGTACCGGAGGCTACCATGGGATGCTTATCCCATGCCATAAATTCTTTTACAAGGTGATTGTAATAATCTTCTACACTGTTTCTATAGTCATCGTCATGGCTGTAGCCTGCATCGATGTCTTCCTGAAGCATTGTAATATACTTCTCATCCTTAATGCTTCCGTCCTTGTTGTAACGTGTCATCTTGGTTCCGGGAGCTGTCTTAACAGCCATCTCA
>JAZNXQ010000250.1:0-7338 GCA_045593945.1 Lachnospiraceae bacterium
CGGTCTTAAACTTAAAGAACGCGAAGAATACGAGGTTACCTATCTTGATTTAGGGAATCTGTTTCACTCCGCAATCGAGGAGTATGCGAAAAAGATACATGAGTACGGGCTTGAGTGGCAGAACATTTCAGACGAGCAGAATGAAAAAATTGTTGATGAGGTTGCCGACAAGGTATCGGATGAGTATAAGGAGTCGGTTCTTGACAGCAGTGCACGTAACGCATACCTTCGTAACAGACTTAAAAGAATTACTAAGCGTACGGTTTGGGCACTCAGGGAGCAGCTTAAACGTGGTGATTTTGTGCCGCTTGGCAACGAAGTGGCTTTTTCCGGAGATGATGAGCTTTCTGCGCTTAATATTGAACTTTCGGAAGGCAAAAGCCTTAAGCTTCGCGGACGAATAGACAGAATGGATGTTTATGAGGACGAGGACAATATTTATTTGAAAATCGTGGATTATAAGTCGGGCAGCACAAAGTTTGACTTGAGCGCGGCTTATTACGGTTTGCAGATTCAGCTTTTAATATATATGGAGGCTGCAAGGGAAAGTGTGGCAAGAGCCAATCCCGATAAAAACGTAATTCCCGCCGGAATGTTTTATTATAATATTGCGGATGCTTTGGTAGAGGATGCAGGTGAGACAGACGAAGAACGCGAAGAAAATTTGCTGAAACAGCTTCGCGTGAACGGACTTGTGAACAGGTCGGCAGACTCGATTGAACATCTTGATAAGAATATACAGAAGGATTCGAGCGTTATTCCTATTGTTAAAAATAAGGACGGTAGTCTTGCGGCAAAATCGCAGGTGATTACCGATGGTGAGTATGTCGCTCTTATTAATCACTTGAAGGGCAAGATAAAGGATATCGGAATAGGTATCTTAGAGGGCGATATCAGTATTAACCCGTATGAGACAGGTGCCAAAACCGGTTGCGATTACTGTACCTATAAGAGTATATGCGGTTTTGATAAGGATATTAAGGGCTATAAGTTTAGAAAACTTAAGAGTCTTAAGGCTGATGAGGTTTGGGCAAAAATACAGGGAGGTGAGCAGGATGGCGATAGCTTGGACAGAGAAACAGAGTGATATTATTAATTCGCGCGATACGACACTGCTCGTCTCTGCTGCGGCAGGCTCGGGAAAGACGGCGGTTTTGGTAGAACATATTATATCGCGTATTTGTGATGAGAAAAATCCTATTGATGCCGACAGATTTTTGCTTGTGACATTTACCAATGCGGCCGCGGCCCAAATGAGAGAACGTATTAATAAAGCCATTGACGGCAGACTTGAGACACTTGAGGAGAGTGGCGAGTTTTATAAATATCTGCAGCGTCAGCAGATGCTTCTTGGTAATGCACAGATTTCTACGATTCACCAGTTTTGCTTAAGTATAATCAGGAATCATTTTAACAGTATAGAACTTGACCCGGCATTCAGGCTTGCCGACGAGGGCGAGCTTAAGCTTCTTAAGTCAGATGTTGTAAAAGAACTTTTGGAGGCTTATTACAAAGAAGGCAATCAGGCGTTTTTGGATCTTGTTGAGAGTATATGTGTCGGAAAAAATGACGATGGTTTTGAGGATTTGATTCTTAAGATATTCGAGGCTTCACAGAGCCACCCCGTGCCGGATGAGTGGCTTGATTTTTGCGCAAAAAATTATAATATTACGAGTGCATCCGAAGCGGAAGGGCTTGTTGAGTTTAAAAAGTTACTTGAACAAAAGACAGTTATGCTTGAAAGCCTTTTGAAGGTATGGCACAAGGGCTATATGGCAGTTATGGCAGAGGGCGGTCCGACGGTTTATAAGCCGGCATATGATGCCGACAGGGAGATTATTGAAAATTTAATTGAGGCAAAGAGTTATTCGGAGGTAGTTGCTGCGTGGAACTCTGTAAAGGATAGCTTTATCGCATTTTCGCGTGCGAAAAAAGATGCTTTTGATGAGTCACTTATAGAAGAAGCAAAGGCGTATCGCAAGTCTTACAAGGACGAACTGAGTAAATTCATGGATGCATATTTTGGAGTGCCTATGGAAGCATTTCTTGATGATATCAGGGCAGTTCGTGGTAATGTTGAGTTGATTGTTTCTCTTGTAAAGGAATTTGCCAAGCTTTTTGCTACAAAAAAACGTGATCGAAATCTTGTGGATTTTAATGATTTGGAGCATTTTGCGCTTGAGATACTTACCGAAACAGGCGAAGACGGCAAATTATGTTTTACAGAGGTTGCAAGGGAATACAGTGACTACTTTGCAGAGGTAATGGTTGATGAATACCAGGACAGCAATATGGTGCAGGAGGTAATTCTTACGGCCGTTTCTGGCAAATATCGCGGATATGAAAAGCTTTTTATGGTTGGTGACGTAAAGCAGAGTATTTACAAATTCCGAATGGCAAGACCGGATCTCTTTTTAAAGAAATATCACGGCTTTACAAAGGGCGAGCACGAGGGAGAACAGTGTATAGAGCTTTCGCAGAATTACCGAAGCAGGGGCGAGGTTCTTGACAGTGTCAATATTGTATTTGACAATATAATGCGTATGGACTTTGGCGGTATAGACTATAGCGACGGACAACAGCTTAACAGGGGCAAGGAGTTTGAAGCGGAGAGTACAGGTTTTGATTACACGACGGAGATAATGCTTCTCGGAAAGAAAACAGAAGACGGTGACAATGCAGATCTTGAGACTGCCGAGATGGAAGCTAAGGTAATTGCTAATCGTATAAAGGACCTTGTTGATAAGGAGACGGGGATTCCTGTTTGGGATGAAAAAAGAGAAGTATATCGCAAGGCTGAATACAGGGATATTGTGATATTGCTCAGAAGCTTTTCGGGTAGAAGTGATGCATATTCAAAAGTGCTTGAAGAAGAAGGGATTCCTGTTTTTGCGCAGACAAATACGGGTTATTTTGACACATATGAAGTAAGTACGGTTATAAATTATTTGCGAATTCTTGATAACCCCACACAGGACATAAGTCTTGCGGCAGTGCTTCATTCGCCGATAGGTGATTTTAATTCGGAAGAACTTGCGCTTATAAAAATTGAGGCGGGGAACAGGAGCCTTTATGAAGGACTTGTCGGATACGGCGAGGTAGGAAAAGTACCGGAACTCAGACAAAAGATAATGGGATTTTTTAGTGTTTTTGAAAGCTTGAGGGAAAAGAGATTTTATACACCGATGCATAAGCTCATTAGAGATGTGCTTAAGACTACGGGTTACGGTGACTATTGTGCTGCGATGCCCGCAGGCAAGAAGCGTAAGATGAATCTTGACATGCTTATTGAGAAGGCGAAGTCCTTTGAGGCGACCAGTTATCGTGGATTATTTAATTTTGTCAGATATATAGAAAAGCTCAAAAAATATGAGGTTGATTACGGCGAGGCAGTTACATCGGGTGAGGATGATAATACCGTGCGTATTATGAGTATTCATAAGAGTAAGGGTTTGGAATTCCCTGTCGTAATACTTGGAGGAATCAGTAAGAAATTTAATCAGCAGGATTCCGCCCAGAGAGTTGTTTATCATGCGGACTACGGTATCGGCACGGATATAGTTGACATAAAACGTCGCACCAAGAGAAATTCGCTTAAGAAGCAGGTTCTGCAGCGAATGCTTCGTATTGAGAATTTGGAAGAGGAAGCCCGTGTGCTTTATGTGGCAATGACACGTGCGATTGACAAGCTTATTATGATAGGAGCATTTCCGAATCTCGATACAAAGTATAAGCGATGGAATGATGACCGCGAGGCAACATTTTTGTCACTTACGTCTGCGGGCTGTTTTGCTGATTGGATTATGCCTTTTGCGGTAGGCAGAGGCTTTGACATAAACAGAATTAACCCCGAGGATATTATTTTTGAGGAAAAGGAACGACTTCTTACGGATAGCGCAAGAGAACGTTTCTTTAGGAATAAAGATAAAGATGAGGTTGTCGATGCTGATATAAGGAAGCTTATTGAAGAGAGGTTTGCTTATTCATATAAGCAGGAACAAAGTATCGGGGTGCATGCGGCTGTTAGTGTATCAGAGCTTAAAAAGCTTAGTTATGTGTGCGAGGACGAGGACAGAAGCTTTTTGTTGGAAGAAAATGAGGCAGTGGTTCCAAGGTTCATTATTGAGAGTAGCGCAGGAGAGAATGAACAAGCGGAAAGTGTACAGTCAGAACTTGAGGGCGATGCGGCAAAAAGACTTGGTATGGCAGTCGGAACAGCATATCATACAGTTATGGAGCATTATGATTTTGCGAATACACCTGATAAAGAGTCTATGCAAAAGCTTTGCAAGATTCTTGCGGAAGAAGGGAAAATCGAGTCAGGAGTAGCTGCAAAACTTCGTATGAATGCATTACTTAATTTTGCCGAAACAAAGCTTTATACAAGAATGCAGGCGGCAGAGCGTGTTGGAACACTTAGGAAGGAACAGCCGTTTGTTATCGGTATGGATTCGGGCGAAGTAAGAGATGACTGGCCTTCGGGCGAACTTATAATGGTTCAGGGTATTATCGATGCCTTTTTTGAAGAGGACGGAGAGATTGTTCTTGTGGATTATAAGACGGACCGGGTGCCGGAAGCGGAAGACCCTCATAAGATGTTTGCTAACAGATACGGTAAACAGATGGAGCTTTATGCCAGGGCGCTTGAACAGCTTACCGGGAAAAAGGTTAAGGAGAAGATTATATATTCGCTAGGAGTCGGGAAAGAGTTTTTGATGTAAAGCTAAATGTGCTCTGAAGCAGAAAACTTCGGAGCACATAGAACTTTACATTTGCAGCATTTTGTGGTAATATAGCTACAGTTTAGAGAAAGGCACTAGTATAGTGTAAGGTGGAGAAATGCGAAACAGATAGTTTGATTTGGACGAGACGAATATTTTTTTAAGAAGCCTGAATGACAGGTTTGTTTTCGTGTGCCGAATTAGATTATCTTATCCGTTTTGAAGCCTTTTTGCCTAAGGTTTGTTTTTGCAGGCAAAATATAGGTTTGTTTGGGTGAGTCTGTTTTCGGTTACGAAGACAGACTTTTTTGCTTGCTAATTTAAAGATATGCAGGATGTATTTTTGAGATATAAGATAAGACGGGCTTCGGAAGGAGGCTATATGTTACAGATTAAGAATTTAAGTATTACACATAAAAAGGATTTGAGAGTTATTTTGCAGGATTTTTCACTGGTGCTTAACGCAGGAGATAAGGCGGTAATTATCGGTGAAGAAGGGAATGGAAAGTCCACGCTTCTTAAGTGGATTTATGAGCCGGATATGATTGATGCATATGCGGAGGGCACGGGTGAGCGAATTTTGAATAAAGAGCGTTTGGGATATCTGGCACAGGAACTTAGGGAAGAAGATAAGGAAAGATCAGTATATGAGTTTTTTGCAGAGGAGCCGATGTTTTTTGAACAGACACCGAAAACTTTGGGAAAACTCGCAAGCGAGTTTCGTATGTCGAAGGACTTTTTTTATGAGGAACAGAAGATGGGAACGCTGTCAGGTGGAGAAAAGGTAAAGGCGCAGATGATGAGACTTATGATATCGGAGCCAACCGTGCTTCTTCTTGATGAACCGTCCAACGATATTGATATAGAGACTTTGGAGTGGTTGGAGGATATGATTCTTAAGTGGCCGCATATCGTGCTTTATATTTCGCACGATGAGACACTCATAGAGAAAACTGCCAATATGGTAATTCATATTGAGCAGATAAGGAGAAAGACACAAAGCAGATATACTGTTGCGAAGATGCCGTATGAGAGATATATTGCAGAACGAAGGGACAATTTTGACAAGCAGGAAACGAGAGCTTTGAATGAGCGCAGAGAGAAGAAAATCCGCGATGAGAAGCTTCGTAAAATTGAGCAGAGCGTATCGCATAAGCTTGACAGTATTTCCAAGGCAGAAAGAGACGGTCCGGGAAGGCTTCTTAAAAAGAAGATGAAAGCCGTAAAAAGCGTGGAAAAGCGCTTTGAACGCGAGGATGAGAATATGACGGAAATGCCGGAGGAAGAAAGCGCTATTTTCTTCAAGCTAGGTGATAAAAACGCAGCAATTCCTGCCGGGAAAAGAGTTCTTGAGTATTCGCTTGACAAATTATATACTCCGGACGGAGAACGAGTCCTGGCCGAAAATATCGAACTTAATATAAGAGGCTCCGAGAAAATTTGTATAGTCGGCAGGAATGGCACGGGCAAGACAACCCTGCTTCGTAAAATTGCGGAGGAGCTTCTTTTAAGGTCTGATATTCATGCAGAATATATGCCGCAAAATTATGAGGACCTGCTAAAGCTTGACATGACTCCTGTGGATTATCTGGACAGCTCGGGAGATAAAGAAGAGAGAACCAAGATAAGAACGTATCTCGGTGCTCTTAAGTATACGGCTGATGAAATGGAACATCCTATTGCAGAATTGTCGGGCGGTCAGAAAGCAAAAGTGTTGCTTCTTAAAATGAGTATGGCGGGCGCAAATGTTTTGATTCTTGATGAGCCGACGCGTAATTTTTCACCGCTTTCGGGGCCTGTTATACGCAGAATGCTTTCAGAATTTGCAGGAGCAATTATAAGTATTTCACATGATAGGAAATATATTGATGAGGTGTGTGATAAGGTTTACGAGCTTACGGATAAGGGATTGGAGTGTAAAGAGAGATAAGCTATTTATTTAGAATATGTTTTTCAAACCATGTGGGAATGTTTTTTGAAAGGCGGACAGGAATACCGTTTTTATATATGGCAAAACGATAAAATGATTTTGTGTTGTCGTAGAATGCAACCAGGTCGCATATGTCTAAGATTTTTTGGAGATTATTCAAAGAGTCAAAGTAACGTCGTTCAATATATTTTTCGGGAATTCCATGACCGCCTTTTTGAACTCTTAATCTAACGCGCTGTTTGGCGAGTTCCGGTGATTCTATTCCTATATAGTGTAGTTCAATGCTATAACCTTTTTGTTTTGCTGAGTTGATGTTGCGGAGAATTGAATGACCGCATAGAGTTGTTTCCTGACTAAAAGAAGTGCCATTTTCAAGAAATGTAGAGATCCTTTCGATTGCTATTTTGCCGGCTGCAAGCATATCGGAAGGTTTTCGCCAATTGCCGAATTCCTGTAGAATTTCATCCGGATTAATTCGTGGAAGGTTCCGTAGGTTAGGAACTAATTGGCATAAAGTAGATTTGCCGACGCCGTTAACGCCGGCAATTAAGACATATTTTTTCATTAAATTAGTTTCCTTCCTATGAGTTCTTGTTGCTTTAATGTGAGAAGATAATTTCCAAGCATCTCAAAAAAGTCCTTTTGCGCATCAGTCTTGGCTTCAAGAACTAATTGTAAAGTAACTTC
>JAZNXQ010000251.1:0-3109 GCA_045593945.1 Lachnospiraceae bacterium
CGCTCATCTACAGGATATAACTCCTTGGACTGTACATACTCTGAATGTCCGTCCGGATCGCAGAAATAGAACATATTAAATACAATCGGAACAAGCACTTTGTCCATAATGATATTTTCAAACTTGATGCCGTCTACAATAGCGTCCTTACCGCGACCACGTCTTGTCTTGATACGAAGACCTCTGTCTGTATTGATAAAAAGACACTCTGTAACGTCAAGTTCCTTAACACCACCTGCCATCTCACTTCCGATAACGATGGAGCCGTGACCGTCTCTCATGCAACACTGACGAATCGTAAGCTTCTCTGAAGGAGTTTTGTATGTAGAACCCATGTAAATCTTACCTGATTTGATTGCGATACAGTCATCACCTACTGAGAAGTAACAACCAATAATATCTACATTCTTACATGACTCGGGGTCAAGACCATCTGTATTCGGTGAATCCTTCGGTCCGAGTACTTTAACATCATAGAAAGCGATATTCTCACAGAAATACGGATGAATATTCCATGAAGGGCTGTTCTGTACTGTTATCGCATTAACAACAACATTCTTACAGTTATTAAGGAAAAGCATTCTAGGTCTCCATGCAATTCTCTTAACCTTCGGCTCAAACCACCAGTTTTCCTTGCTTGCACAACCGTCAATTACACCCTTACCCGTGATTACTACATTTTCAAGGTTAATACCTGTGATGATTGCCGCAAAAGCATCCTGCGGGTCACCCTCCCATGAGCCGAGAAGGTATTCCTTGTGCTCGTTGTCAGCTTCAATTCTTCCCGGAAGAATCGGGAAAAGATTTCTGTCGGTAAGTGCTTCAAGCTTTGCACCTTCGCCTATTTCAAAAACCATATCACTCTTTAAGAAAAGAGGTGTAATCTTATATGTTCCTGCCGGAATGTATACACGTCCGTTCCTGGGACATGCCATAATTGCACACTGAATAAACGCTGTATCATTAGTTACGCCGTCACCCTTAGCACCGAAATCCTTAACATTAAGAGTTGCGTACTCTTTCTCTGTCTTAACCTTTAATGTATCCTTCTCAGAATCGTACTCAACAACTATCTCATAACTTGTATCGGGCATTAAGTCTGCAATAGTCACTACATTTCTTTTGCCCTCGTCCATTAATTCACCATTTACATAAATCTTGTGTTCTTTCTCAGATTCAAAATATCCCACACCTGAGATTTCCACTACTACTGTTCTTGCTGATTTCCATAAAATTTTTGCTTTCATAACTGCTCCTTTTAATTTGTATTTTCACGCGACTTGTCGCTTAATTTCTCTATTTATAAAACTGTGCCGCCTGGTCAAAGCATGCCCTAAGGGCACTCTGATTACCGAGGATACGTACATTATTGGTCCGTCTTGAAACAAAATCCTCAAGCTTGTCCATATATTCCTTGGGTGTTATCTCCCCGTTAGCCACAAGTGTAAGTCCCTTTTCCCAGCTTGCTGTAAGCTCAGGATTAAGAAGCGGTCTTATTGATGCATTAACCACATCAAATACCATCTCGCCAAGCAATGACGGTGTAAGTATCTGCGTCTTCTTGTTAAGGTTAATGTACTCAATATTAATTAGCTTCTTAAGAATCTCCGCACGCGTAGCACTTGTACCGATTCCGCTACCCTTTATCTGCGCTCTTAATTCCTCGTCCTCAATAAGCTGTCCCGCATTTTCCATTGCAAGGATAATCGAACCTGAATTGTAGCGCTTGGGCGGTGAGGTTTCGCCTTCTTTAATACTTAGTTCGTTGATATTAAGGGTATCGCCTTTCTTGAGCTTATCAAGTGCCGCAATCATGTCTGCATCGCACTTAACATCCTCGCTCTCTTCTTTGTCCTTATCATCCTTCTTTTTCTCTGATGGAACACCGGCAACCTTAAGATAACCTTCTTCGGTAAGCACCTTAAAGCTTGCAAAAAAGCCTTCATTCTTACGCCTAAGCTCTATGCTTATCTTCTTATATTCCGCCGCCGGATAAAAAATACTAAGAAAACGTCGCGCTATTACCTCATACACCTTCTGCGAAGTAGGTGATACCTGCGAAAGTGCCGAAAGTCCCTGACCGGTCGGAATAATCGCATAGTGGTCGGTTATCTGCTTGTCGTTAACGTACTTGGTTTTCTCAAGACCCTTATACATGCCCTTCTCAAGAATCTCTCCCGCAAATCCGGACATATTCTGATAATTCTTAAGACCCTTGACATTGTTATATATTACCTTTGCAACCGCCGTCGAAAGTACTCTGGCATCAGTTCTCGGATATGTAACAAGTTTCTTCTCGTAAAGCTCCTGCACTATACGAAGTGTCTCATCCGGGCTTAACTTAAACATTCTTGAACAATCATTCTGAAGCTCCGCAAGATTATACAAAAGCGGCGCCGCTTTTTTCTCTTTTTTCTTCTCTATACTTGCAATTGCTGCACGGTATGGCGGCTCGTTCTCCTCCGCCTCTTTAAGAAAATTAATAAGCTCCTCTGCCTTCTCTCTCTCCTTAAAACCATTCTCTTTATACAAATATGGCGACTGAAAATATTTTGAGCCTTCTATTGCTCTCCACTCAGCATCAAACTTACCTGATTCAATGCCAACTTCTGCAAGCACCCTATAAAACGGTGTCTTAACAAAAGCTCTTATCTCACGTTCTCTTCTTACAACCATTCCGAGAACGCAGGTCATTACACGACCTACAGAAATAGCCCCACGCTTGGTACTACGAAGATAATTGCTTACATTATCTCCGTACTTAAGTGTAAGAACTCTCGAAAAGTTAATTCCCATAAGGTAATCTTCTTTAGCTCGCAAATATGCTGATTCCGAGAGATTATCATACTCTGATAAATCCTTCGCAGTCTGTATTCCGCGTAAAATCTCTTCTTCTGTCTGTGAATCAATCCAGACTCTTTTCCTTGCCTTGCCTTTTACCTCTGCCATCTGCTCGACAAGACGGTAAATGTATTCTCCCTCTCGTCCGGAGTCAGTACAAACGTATATTGTCTCTACATCCGCTCTGTTAAGAAGTCCCTTTACAATCTGAAACTGCTTTGCTACACCCGGAATCACCTCGTAACGGAACTGTTCCGGTAAAAAGGGT
>JAZNXQ010000252.1:0-6880 GCA_045593945.1 Lachnospiraceae bacterium
GCCTTATATTCAGCTACTGTATCAAAATCGCAAACATCCTGTACGAACTCATCATCAAGCTCCGGAACTTCTTTTGCCTTGATTTCCTTAACTGTTACCTTAAATACTGCTGCCTTGCCTGCAAGATCCTTAGCATGGTACTCTTCAGGGAATGTAACGTTAACATCAACTTCCTTGCCGATTTCCACGCCAACGAGCTGATCTTCAAATCCGGGGATAAACTGGCCTGAACCGATTGTAAGATTGTGGTTCTCGCCCTTGCCGCCTTCAAATGCAACACCGTCTACAAAACCTTCAAAATCGATGATTGTCATATCACCTTCTTTAACTGCTCTGTCTTCAACTGTGATAAATCTTGCGTTCTGGTCTCTTGCCTTATCGATCTCAGCGTTAACCTCTTCTTCTGTAACTGCTGTATCAAACTTCTCAACCTTAACACCCTTATACTTGCCAAGTGTTACTTCAGGCTTAACTGCTACTTCTGCTGTAAAAATGAAAGGCTTGCCCTTCTCAATCTGAACGATGTCAATCTCAGGACGTGATACGATTTCAAGACCGCTCTCTTCTACTGCCTTATCATAAGCTGTAGGAATAATCTCGTTAGCAGCATCTTCGTAAAATACACCGGGACCATACATCTTCTCGATCATAGCCTGAGGAGCTTTACCCTTGCGGAAACCCTGGATGCTGATTTTATTTTTATTCTTCTGGTATGCAACCTGCATAGCCTTCTCAAATTCTTCTGCGGAAGCTTCGATAGTAAGCTTAACCATATTCTTTTCTAATTTTTCTACCTGTAAACTCATTACAATTTCCTCCTTAAATATGATGAGACTCTATCTTAAAATGCACATAGTACACCATTCTCATCTTAACATTGCTACATTATAACACAGCTTTTACCAAAAAAGCAATATAAAATGACTTCACATTTAATATGTTTTTAAAAATTTGCCCTTTCACATATATTATGATATAATGTCACAAGATATTATATTGACCGTATGGTCACCATATATATTACTTTACATAGTTAATCCACGGAGGTATTTCATGAAGAAAGTATTTGCATTTATGGCTGATGGCTTTGAAGAAGTTGAAGCTCTCGCTGTCATTGATTTATTAAAACGCGCCAAGGTTGATACTGTTATGGTATCGATTATGGACACACTTACAGTAACAGGTGCACACAAAATTCAGGTAATCGCTGACAAGCTTTATTCTGAGATTGATTATAAGGAAGCAGACCTTCTCTTCCTTCCGGGTGGTGGAACAGGCACCAAGAATCTTAAAGCACATAAAGAACTTGCCGATGCACTTCTTGATTTTGCGGCAGACGACACCAAGCGCATTGCCGCAATCTGCGCCGCACCTTCAGTACTCGGCTTACTTAATATTTTAAACAGCAAAAAAGCAGTTTGTTATCCTGGCTTTGAGGAGCAGCTTCTCGGTGCAAAGGTTGTCACAGACGGCGTAGTTACCGACGGACGCATCACTACTGCCAAAGGTATGGGCGTATCAATTGAACTCGGGCTTGAGCTTATCAAACTTTTAATTGACAAAGAAACAGCCGACACAATCAAGGAACAGATTCAGTGCAACTAATATAATTTGCCCAAAACTTTCCATCATAAAGATATTTTGTTTGCTAATAATAATACCAAGATGGAGGTGAACAAAATGTCTAACAACAATAATTCAGGTTCAAACAGAACAGAAGTACCCGAAGCAAGAGAGGCTCTTAACCGTTTCAAAATGGAAGTTGCTTCTGAAATCGGTGTACCGTTAAAGCAGGGTTACAACGGAGATTTAACATCAGCTCAGGCCGGTTCAGTAGGTGGCGAAATGGTTCGTAAAATGATTAAGCGTCAGGAAGAGCAGATGAGCTCAGGTTCTAACCTTTAATTAAAAAGAGTTTAAAAAAGACTGTCATAGCCGGTTACCCGACTACGACAGTCTTTTACTTTCTTTATATATTTAATATTCTGTTATATATTCTTCGGTAATATTAAATGTTACCGGAATAATTTCACCGTTTCTTAAAACCTCAAGTCTTACAACATCGCCTACTCCTGCCCTAAGCATAAAATCAATAACCTGATGCTGTCTTATAATCTCCTTCAATTCATTCCCTATGGATATGGTCTTAATAATGTCTCCAACCTCAAGGAGTCCTTTAGCCATACTTCCCTCTGTAATCTCCTGCACAACAATATCTTCCTTGAGCGTCACTCTTCCCGTCTGCGAATCAAACTCTGCACGGCTGTTACTTATTTTAATCATGATTCCAAGCATGCAACGCTGTACGCTTTTGCAGTCTTTTCCGAAACAGTTGACTATAATGTTATCTGCAACCGCAGTCGCGACATTTGAAGGAATCGCATAACCTATACCTTCTACACTGCTGTCAATGATTTTGGCATTTACTATGCCCATAAGTTCTCCGTTTTCGTTAAAAAGACCACCGCCGCTGTTACCCGGATTAACTGCCGTATCAACTCTCATAACACGGAACGATACTGCCGAGCCATCTTTCTCCGAATTCATAGTTATATGCTCAGAATCCACGCTGACAACACCATAAGATGAGGCAAGTCCCATGCCCTTGGCATTGCCGACAGCTATCGCAGGCTCTCCGACAAGAACCTTATCAGAATCTGCTACCTTTACTTCACATACATCTGAAGTCTTAAGTATATCACTGTCCTCTATTCTTAAAACCGCTATATCATAATAATCCGAACCGCCGACATATTCAGCCTTTATTCCCTGTTCCAAAAGTTCTCCGCCATAAAGAAACACCTGTATATCAGTGCAGATACCATTATTTTTGGTGTTTTTTGAATTATATACGACATGGAAATTGGTGATTATAAAAGCATCGCCTTCTGACTTATCAAGCTTATATATTACTCCTGAACCGGCCGAACTGTTACTACCGGATTCACAGAAAATGCTTACCGCACTTTGAAGCCCCTTGGTTGTCGCATACGCTATACTGCTTCCGGTATTGGACACTGTTATCACGCCATCTTTACCGTCAGCTCCGTCTTTACCATCAGCACCATCCTTACCGTCTTTGCCATTGGCTCCGTCTCTGCCGTCCTCGCCATCCTTTCCGGCCTCACCGACAACAACTCCGAGATTATCTTCTTCTCCATCGGAATATTTTAAAATAAGTTCTCCGTCTTTATTAATATATGCCTTTTTTATGCTTACGGGTTCTTCCTTCTTACAGCCTGTAAACAACATTAATGACAATATAATAAGCATTGTGCATACTGTTAAAAACCTTTTCATTCGTACCTCCGAATTAAACTCTTATAAGATAATATGATAAGTATAACATATCACATCACAAAATTCACTCTTTTTATAACTATTTTATTTGATAATAACGCTTCTTAATGCTATACTTATAATGGTTTTATATGAGTAAATTTACAAGGAGGCTTCTATGGAAATAGAACGCAAATTTTTATTAAATAAATTACCGGACAACTTATCCGACTATCCGTATCATAATATTGAGCAGGCATATTTGTGCCGCAATCCGGTCGTACGCATTCGCCGACAGGATGACGATTACATACTTACCTACAAAGGTGGCGGTAAAATGATTCGTGAAGAATACAATCTTCCGCTTAACAGGGAAGCCTACTATCATCTCCGCGAGAAAATCGACGGCAACATTATTACAAAAAAACGTTACGAGATACCTCTTAATGACCCGGCTTGTCTTGATAAACCGCTTACGATAGAGCTTGATATTTTCGAAGGCAAATTTGAGGGGACGGTACTCGCAGAAGTCGAGTTCGAAACAAAGGAAGATGCTCTTGCATTCAAGCCGCCTGCATGGTTTGCCGAAGACGTAACTCAGGATTCAAGATACCACAACAGTACAATGAGCAGATAAGGAGAATAGTCATGAATACAGATGCAAGAAACGATATAATTAATTCAATACACAATAATATTTCCAAGGTTTTAATCGGACGCGAGGATGCAACCAAGCTTGTAATAACTGCACTTCTTGCAGGCGGTCACGTTCTTCTTGAGGACATGCCCGGAACAGGTAAGACTCTTCTTGCCAAATCTCTTGCACGTTCGATTGATGCAAGTTTTTCAAGAATCCAGTTTACACCTGACCTTATGCCGTCAGACGTGACAGGTCTTAATTTCTTCAATCAGAAGGAGGCTGACTTCGTATTTAAATCGGGGCCTGTCTTCTGTAATATTCTTCTCGCAGACGAGATTAACCGTGCAACACCACGTACACAGTCAAGTCTTCTTGAGTGTATGGAGGAGCGTCAGGTTACAATAGACGGCGTTACAAGAGCACTTGATAAGCCCTTCTTTGTAATTGCCACACAGAACCCTATAGAGACAACCGGTACATTTCCGCTTCCCGAAGCACAGCTTGACAGATTCTTAATGAAGCTTTCTCTCGGTGCAACCACGGAAGAACAGGAACTTGCGATAATTAACCGTTTTATTGATAATAATCCTTTTGAAGAACTCTCTTCAGTATGTACTGCAGAAGACATTGTAACAATACAGGCGGCAGTTACCGAAGTATTTGTACATCCTTCTCTCCGCGAATATATTGCGGCAATTATTACAACTGCACGCACCGGCAACCATTATCTCAGCTCACGTGCCACTCTCGCACTGCTTAAAGCTTCACAGAGCTATGCTCTTGTAAACGGCAGGGATTATGTTGTGCCCGAAGATATTAAGGCTGTTGCTACCCCTGTGCTTGCTCACAGACTTGCTGCATCCGGCAATAATTTATTTAAAACCTTTGACAGCGACGCTTATATCGCAAGCATACTTGACAAGGTTACCGTACCCACTGAAAACTGGAGTAAATAATACATGAATATATTAATTGCAATTATTGTATTAATTGTTTTATACATTTGCTTAAATAAAATATATCGTAAATACTGGAACCGTGGTCTTAATGTGGAGCTGGCATTCGATACACAAGTTCTTACAGAAGGCGACACAGGACATATAACAGAAATCATCTCTAATGATAACTTTCTGCCAATTCCTGCCTTATGGATTAAATTTGGTGTTGACCGCTCTCTTATTTTTAAGGACAGAGACAATGTCACCATGTCGGACAAATGCTATAAGAACGATATTTTATCAATTCAGCTTTACCAGCGCATTACAAAAAAGCTTACATTTACGGCAAGCAAACGCGGCTATTACAACGTTAACAGAATCGATGTGGTTGCGTCTGATTTGATGCTGTCAGATTCACTAGTTACATCTGTACCTTGTGACACAACGCTCATCGTATATCCGAGGCTTACCGATTACAAAGACATTGAGATTCCTTTCAACCGTATAATGGGCGAGGTTATTTCAAAACGCCGCATCTACGCTGATCCGTTTGAATTCTCGAGAATTCGTCCTTACATGCAAGGTGACAATCCCAAGGACATCAACTGGAAAGCAACCTCCAAAACAGGTGTATTCCAGACCAATGTACATGAATATACTTCCGGACAGGAAATTACCTTTTTGTTCAATCCCGATTCAGATCGCCTTCTTAGGGATGACGACCTCATGGAAGAAGGCATACGTATTATAGCGACTTTAAGTACACTTTTTACGGCACAGGGAATTAACGTGTCTTTTTATACTAATGCACTGGATATCTTAAGCAGACTGCCCTCTTCTGCAAAACCCGGCTACGGTAAGTCTCATTGTGAAGAAATATACCGTACACTTGCAAGGCTTGACCTTGAGGCAGACAGAGATGAATTTGTGCCTTTTGCATCAAAGTTACTTGAAAATAGGGTGTTTAATGAAGAATCGGCAATTGTTCTTGTGTCCTCTGCCAAAGACACAGAGACCCGTGAGCTTTTCGACAGCTTATACAGAAATAATTCATCCGCATTTTGGATACTTCCTTTGAGGAGCAGGGATTTAACAGATTCCCTTCCTAAGTCAGACCGCATATTACACTGGGAGGTAAAGCTTTGACTTTCAAAACCAACCCTTACTATAAGTTATTTATGAATACTCTTATTCTGCACTGCCTTGTGTGTTTCCTTAGCGCAAGCTTTACAGAGGATTCCGCACTTGTGTACATTTGTATGCTTTATGTCGGTGTGCTTATTTTCGGGCAGTACTTTATCAGACAGCGTGTGCAGAATTTTGTGGCGTATTTGGCGCTTCACATACTGCTTCTCGTTCCGTGCGTACTCTTTTTTGTATTTTCTGTTCTCAATACTGTTATTATAGGCATACCCGCAGTTATACTTACCGGTCTGTCCTTTAAAAAGAGTATTGATAACAAAAATGCAGTTCCCGATGAGACAGCCAATATCGTGTCGCCGTTTACGTTACTGCTTTTCCCGCTGTTTGCCATAATCGGAAGCTTCTACGAACTTCCGATATATTCTAAGTTTGTATTTGTTGAAGCTGTGATATTCTTTGCGCTGTTCATCTGCTATACCTTCAACATCAACGAAAACCAATATGTGCGTGACCATTGTTCAACCGCCAATATTCCCATAAAGCGAATCCTTGCAATGACCACCCGCATAAAAATAGTTTTTATCGCGGTCATAATCGTAGTAATGCTGCTTGTTATAGGTATCGATATTACTATCCCGAAGTTTTCGGCAGACTACACCCCTTCAACCAAGGCGCCTGTATCCACGGATACTCCATATAATCCTACTGACACTCCTGACTTTTCGGAGCTTCACGAAGAAGTAAAACCTCCTTCACCAATTGCTGTATTTTTATCACATGTGTTTGCAGCAATCATGGCTCTTGCAGCTGTTGCAATACTGATTATGCTTATTTTTTCGGTATTTAAAACTCTTCTTGCCGCATTTATTCCTGCAACAAT
>JAZNXQ010000253.1:0-1811 GCA_045593945.1 Lachnospiraceae bacterium
GCAAAAATCTATATATAAATAGCTTGTACAATCTGCACAAATTGAGTGCGTGAAATTCTTAAATATTCTACTAAAAAATTTCGCAAAAAATTTCTCAAAACACTTGTAATTGGCTTTGCAATAGTGTATAATAAGTATTGCTTGCGGTATAGCAAGCACTGCTTAATGATATGCTGAGATGTCTGAGGTTGCGGTTTTACCGGTAATTCAGACGGAGTATGTCCAGGAAATGGGCGAAAGCGGTCAGGGCTTCACAGCGCTGAAAAGCAAGGATTTTTGCTGTTCGGGAAGGGTTAGCAACGTGTTAATACCCCCTAAAGAAAAATCCTGTTTTATATCGGATGGTGTGAAACACCCGGCACAGTGTATTTTTAATATGCGCTGGCGACCGTATCCATCTGAGCTGTATGATGCCATACAGACAGGTGTTCCCCCGAAAAAATCTAAGAAAGGGAGATATTAAGATGGCAGTTAAGGAAAAAGTGAGAATCAAGATCAAGGGCTACGAACACGCACTTGTAGATGCTGCAGCAGCAAAGATTGTTGAAACAGCAAAGCGTACAGGCTCAAGAGTTGCAGGACCTATTCCCCTTCCTACAAACAAGGAAGTAATAACAATCCTGAGAGCTGTACACAAGTACAAGGACAGCCGTGAGCAGTTCGAGCTCAGAACTCACAAGCGTCTCATCGACGTAATCCGTCCCACCAACAAGACAGTTGAAGCTCTTAAGAGCCTCGAACTTCCCGCAGGTGTGGAAATCTCTATGGAGCTTTAATCCATAAGAGCGAAGTTATGTTGGCGAAAGTCAACCAATAACCGCGCGGCACCGGAAAATAAGCAGATATCGGTGTCGGTGGTCATGTCGGGAAACCGACCAATAACCAAAACAGGAGGATTTAAACCATGACTAAAGGTTTAATCGGTAAGAAGATCGGTATGACTCAGATCTTCGACGAAGCAGGAAAAGTAGTTCCTGTAACCGTTATCGAAGCAGGTCCCTGTGTAGTAACACAGCTCAAGACAGCAGAGAACGACGGCTATGAAGCAGTACAGCTTGGCTACGGTGATACATCCCCCAAGCATGTAAACAAGCCCATGACAGGTCACTTCAAGAAGAATGACCTCCCCTTCAAGAGAACTCTCAAGGAGTTCAGACTTGACGATATCAGCAACGTAAACGTTGGCGACATCATCAAGGCAGATGTATTTGCAGTAGGCGACGTTATCGACGTAAGCGGCGTTAGCAAGGGTAAGGGCTTCCAGGGCGCAATCAAGCGTCACAATCAGCACAGACTCAAGGAAACACACGGCTCTGGTCCTGTAGTAAGACAGGCAGGTTCTATGGGCGCTTGCTCATCCCCTTCAAGAATCTTCAAGGGTAAGGGCATGGCTGGTCACATGGGTGCTGAAAACGTAACAGTTCAGAATCTCGTAATCGTTAAAATCGATGCAGAAAACAATCTTATCGCAATCAAGGGTGCTATTCCCGGTCCTAAGGGCGGCGTAGTTTGCATTACCGATGCGGTTAAGAAAGCGTAAGGAGGAGGATTAATATGGCAAAGATATCAGTTTATGATATGACAGGTGCTGTTGTATCCGACCTTGAGCTTAATGACGGTGTATTCGGAATCGAACCCAATGCAGTTGTTATGCATGCAGCAGTTGTCAACTACCTCGCTAATCAGCGTCAGGGTACACAGTCCACACTTACAAGAACAGAAGTAAGCGGCGGCGGCAGAAAGCCCTGGAGACAGAAGGGTACAGGCCACGCAAGACAGGGTTCTACAAGAGCTCCCCAGTGGACACACGG
>JAZNXQ010000254.1:0-2776 GCA_045593945.1 Lachnospiraceae bacterium
CCAACCGACAAACTTGTAGCCTGTCTTTGTAAAGGTGTTTGCGGGAAGAACATAGTTTTCACCGATATTTGCCTTTACAGTTTCCATTGAGCCTTCGCCGCTGTTGGCATCAAATGCAATAAAGTAGTTAGCATCTGTCCAGTCTGAATAGAGATGAAGAGTATCTGTTATCTTAACGGTGTCGCCTGAAGCATACTGAGTAGTTCCGTCAGCTGTGAACCAGCCTGCAAAAGCATAGTTTTCTCTTGTAGGTGTGGGAAGATCATATGCGCTGTCGTATGTTGCAACATAGGGAGCTTCATAGGAAACACCGTCAGCTACTGTGCCTTCTTCGTAAACACGGATATTATTCACAGTAAGCTTATTTCCTGTAGTATTAGCATCAAATCTTATTGTGATATATGCAGTTGTTTCACCTGCAGTAAATCTGATATAAGGCTTTGCTTCGGTCATCTGACCTGTAAGGGAGATATAAACATTGCCTTCTTTATGAGCGCCGTTTGCAGTATCGGGAACAGATGTCGCATCGCCTGCATATGAGGAATCAAGGGTATTGATATAAATATCATAGCCTTTAGTGTCAATATCTGCTCTTTCAATTGCTACATCTGCAGAAACGATATAAGTCTTACCGGGTGTCACGGGCATAGGTGCACTGAAACCTGTGTTAGCATCTCCGTCAACACCCTTTGTTGAGGTTGATGTAACAGTAAAGCCTGTATCTGTTCTTTCGTTGATATCAAGCTCACCTGTACCGATATTAAACTTACTGAAATCAAACATATTGTCAAATACAACATTATAAGTATTTGCCTGCCATACTGCATATAATGTCTGATTAAATCCGACAGTTACATTCGATGTTGAACCGCTTGTTGCAGTTGAAGATGTAGCCCATCCTTTGAATGTATAACCTGTACGAGTAGGCACATAAGAAGCTACATTTGCACTTGCAGTAGAATTACCGCCGATAGTTACAACAAATGATGTTGTTGAAAGACTTCCGCCGTTTGCATCAAGATATACTGTTGTCTGAAGATCTGCTTCAGCCTTAGTAAGAGCAGTTGCATCCGTTGTTGCACTTGTGGGATTACAGAGGTTTACAGCAGCGGATCTTAAAGCATCGTAATAAGTTTTCCATGTATCAGCTGTGTAGTTTTCCTTTGCATAGGAAGCACCGCCGAAAACATAGCTACGGAGTGTGCTCTTATCTGCACCTGTAACACTGAGGTTAACGAAATTGTTGTTCCAGGAAGTACACACAATTCCTAAATATTTTCTGTAACCATAGACACCTGCCTTGAGTCTGAAATTAGTTGTTCCGGTTACATCATTATCCCAAGTTCCGTTATACTTTACTTCACATGTAGTATCACTGTCTTCTAAAAGTTTAGTGCCTGTATCGTTATAGTCCGAAGTGTACTGACTGCTACCTCTGTCTGTTCCATTATAGTAACTGGTACCGTTATTTGTGCCATAATCTGAAAGGTACCATGATCCGGAGCCGGCATTCTTACGGTTTGTGACCATAAAACCGAACTTGAGATTAGGAATCTGATTTAAATTATTATAGCGGCTGGTGTCAACCGTAAGATTAGCTGTGGGGCTTATAGAGTTTGAACGGGCATGATAATTCAATCCGCTTTCGCTGATCGAGTGATAAGTTATGGTAGCCGAAAGTCCGTTGCTTCCCGACTGGATATATGTATCAGGATCTGTGTTACTTGGTGCCGTAATTGTATCGTTTATAGGCATGAAAGTATCTGTCTTGGGATAATGTAAATTTTCACTGTCACCGGTAACATAACCGTGGACACCTGTTACCCAGAGAATTGAGCTTGAATAAACATTACCATAAGAACCTACAGCTCTTGCAGCAGCACCTACGGGCTGATACCAAGGAGCATAAGCTACTGAATATGCATAATGTGTCTGCGGCTTTCCGTTTACATCAAACACGAATATCCATTCAATAAGCGCAGTACCACCTGCACCAAGATCAAAAGGAAGAGAGAATGTACCTGTGGCTGTGGTTGCAGAGCTGCCGAATGTGGTACCCTCAAGTTCTGTTATTGAAGAGGGCAATGTTACAACAGCTGATGTATTTGTACTGGCAACCGCACTTATGCTTGTAAGTTTTGCGCCGGGATATGTAATATACACCTTTGCAGAAGTATCCTGCGATGTAGTAACAGAACCGTCAGCTTTGTTGTTAATATAATACTGAATCGTATTTGTTGCACTTGTAGAGGGAGTAAGATAAAGTGTTTCGGGAACAACTATCTTAATGCCTGCTACAGCCGCATCTGCCTCTATGGCACCAAGGTCAAGAGGGAAGAAGCAAAATGTTGTGAAGAGCATTACTAAAGTTAAGAGAACGCTTAATGATTTCTTTAACTTATTCATTTGCTCACATCTCCTTTAAAAAAATATTTTGTGAAGCTGAGATTATGAAAAATCTTTGGGAAGCAGATAATTTCCTCAGGCTCTGACTCTGCCTGTTTTCGGTAAATTCTCGGCTTCAGTGAAACTGATCATAACCCGCTTCTTTTTGTCTATAAAAATATATATTTATAGTTATAATTATTTTAGCATTTTAATATTGTTAATTCAATAAAAAAATTGAAAATTATAATAGTATAGTATACAAAATTTTAACATTGTTTTTATGCAATTCTTAAAAACAATGTTCATCCGAAAGCTCTTTTCCCATTTCGGGAGCTCCTTTGCCGTCACATTAAATTTTTGCGTATTTACGCACAAAAAAGCCGTCGGA
>JAZNXQ010000255.1:0-2996 GCA_045593945.1 Lachnospiraceae bacterium
CTTACCTACATATGCAGGGTCTTTTCTTGAAAGTGTAAACTCTGCAAGTCCCAAAGGATTGGAACGGTAGGATGAAGTCTCACCTGAAGGAATAAGCTCGTCCGTTGTTGTAACAGGGTCATGAATAACTGAAACAACCTGAAGCATAATGTTGTCTGTAAGTTTAGACATCTTAGGCCAGTCAACGATACCAGGGCCAAACTTAACCTCTACAGACGGGTCTGCCTTGCCTACACCGTTATATACACGATTCTCGTAAATTGTCTTATCAAAGAAATACTTAGGCTTTGTGAAGGTTGCATCCACATCAGTAGCTGCCGTAAGGTAACCCTTGTTAGCTGCAGTAGCCGCGATTGAACGTGCATCCATAAGTGCAACAGATGCAATCTGTCCGTTAGTAACCTTAGAACCTTCACGGTTCGGGAAGTTACGTGTTGAATGACGGATACTTAAGCCTCTGTTAGCCGGAACATCTCCTGCACCGAAGCAAGGTCCGCAGAATGCTGTTCTGATTGTTGCACCCGTAGCCATAAGGTCAGCAACCGCACCATTTTTAACAAGCTCCATAAATACCGGCTGGCTCGCAGGGTAAACACTTAAGGAGAACTCGTCCGCACCAATTGTCTTGCCTCTTAAGATATCAGCCGCATCACAGATATTTTCGAAACCGCCGCCGGCGCAACCTGCTATAACACCCTGCTCAACGTAGAGTCTGCCGTTTCTTATCTTGTCACGCAATGTGAAATTAATCTTGTTGTTATCAAGACTTACAAGTGCCTTTTTCTCAACGTCTGCAAGAATATCCTCAAGGTTGGCATTAAGCTCCTCGATTGTATATGTATTGCTCGGATGGAAAGGCATTGCAATCATGGGCTTAATCTTGCTTAAATCAACGTAAATCATACCGTCATAGTATGCAATGTCTCCAGGATTAAGCTCTGCAAATTCCTCGGGACGTCCATGCATAGCATAGAAATCCTTAACCTGTGTATCTGTTGTCCAAATAGATGAAAGACATGTTGTCTCTGTTGTCATAACGTCAACGCCGATACGGTAATCAACACTAAGGTTAGCAACACCGTCACCGATGAACTCCATAACCTTGTTGTTAACATAGCCGTTAGCAAATACTTCACCGATAATCGCAAGTGCAATATCCTGAGGACCTACGCCCTTTGCCGGCTTACCTGTAAGATAAACACCGATTACACCCGGCATATTGATATCATATGTTCTGTTAAGAAGCTGTTTAACAAGCTCGGGACCACCCTCGCCCACAGCCATAGTACCGAGTGCACCGTAACGTGTGTGGCTGTCTGAACCGAGAATCATCTTACCGCAACCTGCAAGCATTTCTCTTGCATACTGGTGAATAACCGCCTGATGAGGAGGAACATAAACACCGCCGTACTTCTTCGCACAAGAAAGACCAAACATGTGGTCATCCTCGTTAATTGTACCGCCTACTGCGCAAAGACTGTTGTGGCAGTTCGTAAGCACGTAAGGAACCGGGAATTTCTCAAGTCCGCTGGCTCTTGCTGTCTGGATGATTCCGACAAAAGTAATGTCGTGTGAAGTCATTCTGTCAAACTTAATCTGAAGCTTCTTCATGTTACCTGAAGTATTGTGTGCTTCAAGAATTCTGTAAGCCATTGTATTCTTGGCTGCTTCTTCCTGTGAAATAGCCTTACTGCCTAATTTATTCTGCAAAAGAGCCTCTGTACCCTCTCCTGCCTCGATCACTTCGCGGCCGTTTATGAGCCATGCGCCGCCCTTAGATAGTGATATCATGTGTTTTCCTCCTTGATGTATATAACATTTTCTTGTTTAAAAGGAACCTTCGCTCCTAAAATTTGTTTTCAAACTCTTTTACTATAAGTTAGATTATAGAAGATTTCAAGCCTTTTTTCAACCGCAGTACATGGTTGTAAAAGGATACTCTTACAGCTTAAAAAACTTAATCCCACAACTTCCACGGCATATCGCCTTTATTGCACATATTTTCAAGCTTCTGCTTTTCTCTCTGTGTATCCATACATTGCCAAAAGCCCTCATGAATATAAGCCTTAACCTGACCTTCGCCCGATAACTCCTTAAGAAGGTCAAAATCCATAAGCCCATCATCATCAATATGATCAAAAATCTCCGGCTGCATCACCATAAATCCACCGTTAATAAGTGCTGCATCCTCCTGCTCCTTCTCACGAAAAGCAAGGATATTGCCTTCATCGTCCACATTGAGCACACCCTTAGTCTGTGCAAGCGTAACCGTCGTCACCGTAGCGTATTTGCCGTGACTCTCATGATATTTCACAAGTTCGGGGATATTAACATCCGCCACCGCATCACCGTATGTAACAAGAAAAGGCTCGTTACCGATGTACTTCTGCACCTTCTTAAGACGACCTGCTGTTCCCGTGGACAAGCCTGTATCAACTATCGTAACTTTCCAATCGTCAATCTTATCGTCATGAATAATAGTCTTCTTCTCTTTAAAATCAAACGTAACATCATGGTTGTACACCATGTAGTTATTGAAAAATTCCTTAATAACTTCCTTCTTGTAGCCGGCACAAATTATAAAATCATTGTATCCGTAATGTGAATATATCTTCATGATGTGCCAAAGTATCGGCTTGCCGCCTATCTCAATCATCGGCTTCGGTTTCAAATGACTTTCTTCACTTATTCTTGTACCAAGGCCACCTGCCCAAATTACAACCTTCATAATTATTTCCTCCGTCTATTTTTCAAACAAATCCTTCTTAATCTCTGCAACACAATCTTCAAGAATATTGTTCTGATAACGTTTCGTGATACCGCACGCCACAATATTCTCCTCTGAAAAATCCGTTAAATCCGCAAGGAACCTGCGGCACATCTCTGCATACTTGGGTGATTTCTGCTGCTTCTCACGGTACAGTGCTCTCTCAAGGCGGATTCCGTCCTCGACCTCAATGTACATCGGCACCATAACATCCCTGCCGTAATAATCG
>JAZNXQ010000256.1:0-41465 GCA_045593945.1 Lachnospiraceae bacterium
ATTTGCGGCAGAATCGGTGAAAACCGAGTTCTGCCGTGCGTTTTTAAGACAAAAAATGGCGAAAATAAAAAAATAAGTTGACTTTGCTTATAGTACTATGGTATAGTATACGGGCAAGAGATTGGAAGGGTCTTTTTTTTATGCCAAAAAAGAAGACCAAAATATGAAAAAGTGGAGGTGGAAGTTGTGCGAACAAAGATAACATTGGCTTGTACAGAATGTAAGCAGCGTAATTACAACACAACGAAGGATAAGAAAACTCATCCGGACAGAATGGAAACAAAGAAGTACTGCAGATTCTGTAAGACGCACACTATGCACAAAGAAACGAAGTAATTACAATTTAGCAAAGGAGAGATATTTATGGCAGACAATACCGTGAATGTTGAGAAGGCTCCGAAGAAGAGCTGGTGGAAAGGCTTAAAAGCCGAGTTTAAAAAGATTATCTGGCCGGATAAGAAGACTTTAACCAGAGAGACGATTGCAGTTGTAATTTTATCCGTTGTTATGTGCGTGATAATTTTCGTAGTTGACGCGGTTATCAAATTCGGACTTGATGCAATTTTATAATTAAGGGCAAAGGTGATTATATGTCAGAAGCAAAATGGTATGTAGTTCATACTTATTCCGGTTATGAGAACAAGGTAAAAGCAAATATCGAGAAAACCATCGAGAACCGTAAGCTTCAGGATCAGATTCTTGAGGTGTCAGTTCCGATGCAGGATGTAGTCGAATTGAAGAACGGCGTTAAGAAACAAGCGCAGAAGAAACTGTTTCCGGGCTATGTTCTGGTAAACATGTTCATGAATGATGACACTTGGTACGTTGTGCGTAATACCAGAGGTGTTACGGGCTTTGTAGGACCGGGATCCAAACCTGTTCCCTTAACAGATGCAGAGATGAAGTACTTAGGAATTCAGGGCGGTGCCGGTGAGGTACTCGTGGATTTCGAGGTTGGCGATGCAGTAACGGTTACATCAGGTGCTTGGGAGGATACAGTCGGAGTTATCAAGAGTATCAACCAGGGTAAACAGAGCGTGATAATTCATGTTGACATGTTCGGTCGTGAAACACCGGTAGAAATAAGTTTCACAGATATCAAGAAGATGTAAGCTTCGGATTTTCGGAGCGTGGGAGTCAAGCAAGATGCGGCTTTGTGACGCAAAGACGCTAATACCACATTTATTTAGGAGGTGCCGAAATGGCTAAGAAAGTATCAGGATATATTAAATTACAGATCCCTGCCGGCAAGGCAACACCGGCTCCGCCGGTTGGTCCTGCATTGGGACAGCACGGTGTAAACATTGTACAGTTTACAAAAGAATTTAACGCAAGAACAGCAGATCAGGATGGAATGATTATTCCGGTTGTTATTACAGTTTATGCTGACAGAAGCTTCAGCTTTATAACAAAGACTCCGCCTGCTGCAGTATTATTAAAGAAGGCTTGTAAGATTCAGTCAGGTTCAGGTGTTCCGAACAAGACTAAGGTAGCAAGCATTTCCAAAGCAGAACTTCAGAAAATTGCTGAGCTTAAGATGCCTGATTTAAATGCAGCATCTGTAGAGGCTGCTATGAGCATGATCGCAGGTACAGCAAGAAGTATGGGAATCACTGTAGTAGACTGATAACGGTTTTTAGAACCATTTATTACGTGGGAGACCATTAAGGTCGAATATAATACCACTAGGAGGTTAATCATGAAAAGAGGAAAAAGATATTTAGAGTTAGCAAAGAAATTTGATCGTGCTAATCTTTATGATGTAGCTGAAGCAATCTCTATCGTAAAGCAGAATGCATCAGCAAAATTTGATGAAACAATTGAAGCTCATATCAGAACAGGTTGTGACGGACGTCACGCTGACCAGCAGATCCGTGGTGCTGTTGTATTGCCTCATGGAACAGGTAAGCAGGTTAGAGTATTGGTTTTCGCTAAGGGTGCTAAGGCTGACGAAGCATTGGCAGCTGGTGCAGAATTCGTAGGTGGCGAGGAGTTAATTCCGAAGATTCAGAACGAGAACTGGTTTGAGTTTGATGTTGTAGTTGCTACACCGGATATGATGGGTGTTGTAGGTCGTTTAGGACGTGTACTCGGACCGAAGGGATTAATGCCGAACCCTAAGGCTGGTACAGTTACAATGGACGTTACAAAGGCCGTTAACGATATCAAAGCCGGTAAAATCGAGTACAGACTTGACAAAACCAATATTATTCACGTTCCGCTTGGCAAGGCTTCTTTCTCAGAGGAGCAGATTGCGGACAACTTCCAGACTCTTATCGATGCAATCAATAAGGCAAAACCCGCTGCTGTTAAGGGTGCTTACTTAAAGAGCGTTATCCTTACATCAACAATGGGCCCCGGAGTTCGTTTGAACGTTACAAAACTTACAAACTAATTTCAGGAAATTGGTTGACATTATATATAATTAATGCTATAATGCAGAATTGTGAATTGCCCAAGACAGTAGGTGCTTGATAAAAGCGTAAAGGTAACACGCCTACCGAGGTAATGTAAGATCTTTTTAGAGCTTATAAGCCTATGCTGTTTTGGACAGGATAGGCTTTTCTGTTTATATAGCAAAGCCTTGTGTCTAACACATTAAATTTTAAGGAGGTGTATCGAACATGGCAAAGGTTGAAATTAAGAAACCGATCGTAGATGAGATCAAAGAGTTATTGAAAGACGCTCAGGCAGCAGTAATCGTTGATTACCGTGGTTTGACTGTAGAAGAAGATACTAAACTTCGTAACAACTTAAGAAAAGAAGGCGTTACTTACAAGGTATACAAGAACACAATGATCCGTTTCGCAATCGAGGGAACAGAGTTCGAAGCTTTAGGAAAACATCTTGAAGGACCTACAGCTTTGGCAGTTTCTAAAGAAGATGCTACTGCTCCGGCAAGAATCCTTTTTAACTTCTCTAAGGAAGCTAAGGCTCTTGAACTTAAGGCAGGAGTTGTTGACGGAACATACTATGACGAGAAGGGTATTCAGGCTATCGCAAACGTTCCTTCAAAGGAAGTATTGCTTTCCAAGTTGCTTGGAAGCTTGCAGTCACCTATCGCGAACTTTGCACGCGTTATCAAGCAGGTTGCAGAGAAGCAGGAGAACGCATAAGTTTTCATACCGCGGCAGCTTGACAGCCGCATTTACGGGAATGTAGTTCCCACATTATAAAATAACAAACAATAAAAATTAAAACATATTTATGGAGGTAAATAAAATGGCTAAATTAACAACAGCAGAATTTATCGAAGCTATCAAAGAGCTTACAGTATTAGAGTTAAATGACTTAGTAAAAGCATGTGAAGAGGAGTTTGGTGTATCAGCAGCAGCAGGTGTTGTAGTTGCAGCAGCAGGTGCTGGCGCAGCAGCAGAGGCTGAAGAGAAGACAGAGTTCGACGTAGAGCTTACAGAAGTAGGTCCTAACAAGGTTAAGGTTATCAAGGTAGTTCGTGAAGCTACAGGTTTAGGCCTCAAGGAAGCTAAGGACGTAGTTGATGGTGCTCCTTCAATGCTTAAGCAGGGCATCAGCAAGGAAGAGGCTGAGGCTCTTAAGGCTAGCTTAGAAGCAGAAGGCGCTAAGATTACATTAAAATAGTATATTATAGCGACTGATAATTTAACAAATGGAGCTCCGTCAAGTTTACTTGTAACGGAGCTTTTATTTGTAAGGAGGCTCTGTAATGAACAACATCAGGGATTTTTTATACGACAACGAAAACAAAAACCTCAAGGCAAACTATCATACCCATACCAAACGTTGTATGCATGCCGGCGGTACAGACAGAGAGTATGTTGAAGCTGCAATTGAAGCCGGTTTTAAGATTCTCGGTTTTTCGGACCATACACCGCAAGCATATACTGATTTTGTATCGCGTATGAGAATGACAATGTCGCAACTTGAGGAATACGTTGATTCGATTCTTGCACTTAAGAAAGAATATCAAAGTGACATTAAGATACTTCTCGGACTTGAGACGGAGTACTTTCCGGAACTTTTTGATGAATTGCTTCGTGAAACAGATAATTATCCTTTTGATTATATGATAATGGGGCAACATTGGCTTTATGGAGAAAGGCCCGAGACTGTTTCTACAAAGCCGAGAACAGACGAAGAATTCCTTAAGAATTATGTTGAACAGGTACTTGAGGGAATGAGGACAGGGTGTTTTTCATATCTTGCACATCCTGATGTTGTTAATTTTGTGGGAGATGTTGCTGTTTATAAAAAGCACATGACACATCTTGCGCAGGAAATGAAGAAAATGCGCATTCCGCTTGAAATAAATGCACTTGGTTTTATCGATAACAGGTTTTATCCGAATAAGGCATTTCTTGAGGTTGTATCAGAGGTGGGGAATGATTGTGTAATCGGAGTTGATGCACATGCTCCGAAGATGTTGCTTGATGAAAACAGGAGACAAGGTTGTCTGGACCTCGCTAAAAAGCATAATATAAATGTACTTAACCGTATTGTGTAAAAACACAACACGGTTTTTTGCATTTTATTCAAAATATAAAATGTGAAATATATCCAAAATTTTGGTTGACATGCTTTTTTATTTGTGGTATCATGAAAAATGCACTATTGTGGTGTAATAGGTCTATCTATGCGCAAAAATGGGCATAAAGATAGGTTTTTATAAAAAAATCAAGGGGTGACGCCAATGGAGAAAAACAGAATACGTCCGGTGAAAACAGGCAAGAGTATGCGTATGAGCTATGCGAGACAGGAAGATGTTCTCGATATGCCGAATCTTATTGAGATTCAGAAGGACTCTTACCAGTGGTTTTTGGACGAAGGCCTCAAAGAAGTATTTGAAGATATCTCACCTATCGCTGATTACAGTGATCATTTGAGATTGGAATTTGTGGATTTTGTTTTATGCGAAGACGACGTAAAGTATACGATCGAAGAGTGTAAGGAAAGAGATGCGACTTATGCAGCTCCGCTTAAGGTGAAGGTAAGACTTTACAACAAGGATAAAGACGAAATCAACGAGCATGAAATATTTATGGGTGATTTGCCGCTTATGACAGCTACAGGCACATTTGTTATTAATGGTGCAGAGCGAGTTATCGTAAGCCAGTTGGTTCGTTCCCCCGGTATCTATTATGGTATCGCACATGATAAGATTGGTAAGACATTGTATTCATGCACGGTTATTCCTAACAGAGGTGCGTGGCTTGAGTATGAGACAGACTCTAACGATGTTTTCTATGTAAGAGTTGACCGTACAAGAAAGGTTCCGATTACAGTGCTTATCCGTGCACTCGGTTACGGAACCAAGAATGAGATTTTAGAGATTTTCGGTGAGGAGCCTAAGCTTCTTGCAAGCTTTAACAAGGAGCCTTCAGATGTAAATGACAGCTATGAAGGTGGTCTTTTAGAGCTTTACCGTAAAATACGTCCCGGTGAGCCGTTGTCTGTTGATAGTGCAGAGAGCTTACTTACAGCGATGTTCTTCGATCCCAGAAGATACGACCTCGCTAAGGTTGGACGTTATAAATTCAACAAAAAGCTTCATCTTAAGAACAGAATTAAGGGTCATAAGCTTGCTGAGGATGTTATTGATGAGACAACAGGCGAAGTTATTGCTGAAGCAGGAGTTGAGGTATCCAGAGAATTGGCAACGAAGATTCAGAATGCTGCCGTTAAGTTCGTATGGATTGAAACAGAGGAGAGAAAGGTAAAAGTTCTTTCCAATATGATGGTTGATTTAAGAGAGTATGTTGACTGCAACCCGAGAGAGCTCGGCATTACAGAAGATGTATTCTATCCCGTGCTTGCAGGTATTCTTGAAGAGTGTGGCGATGATAAGGAAGCGCTTCTTGAAGCTATTAAGCGTGATGCGGCTGACCTTGTTCCGAAGCATATTACAAAGGAAGATATTTTGGCTTCCATTTCATATAACATGAACCTTGAGTATGGTATCGGCAGTTCAGATGATATCGACCACTTGGGTAACAGAAGAATCCGTGCGGTTGGTGAGCTTTTACAGAACCAGTACAGAATCGGTCTTTCACGTATGGAGAGAGTTGTTCGTGAGAGAATGACAACACAGGATTTGGACGGTGTATCACCGCAGTCACTTATTAATATTAAGCCTGTTACTGCAGCTGTTAAGGAGTTCTTTGGAAGTTCACAGCTTTCACAGTTCATGGACCAGAATAACCCTCTTGGTGAGCTTACTCATAAGAGACGTCTTTCTGCATTGGGACCGGGCGGTCTTTCAAGAGATCGTGCAGGTTTCGAGGTTCGAGACGTTCACTATACTCACTACGGAAGAATGTGTCCCATTGAGACACCCGAAGGTCCTAATATCGGTTTGATTAACTCTCTTGCATGCTTCGCAAGAATTAATGAATACGGATTTATCGAGGCACCTTATCGTAAGGTTGACAAGAGCGATCCTAAGAACCCTGTTGTTACAGATGAAGTAGTATATCTTACAGCTGATGAAGAGGATAACTACATTGTAGCACAGGCTAACGAACCGCTTGATGAGCAGGGACATTTTGTTCGTGCTTCAGTATCAGGTCGTTATAAGGAAGAAACATCACAGTTTGATAAGGCTAAGATTGATTTGATGGACGTTTCACCTAAGATGGTATTCTCAGTTGCTACATCCATGATTCCTTTCCTTGAGAACGATGATGCTAACCGTGCACTCATGGGATCTAACATGCAGCGTCAGGCTGTTCCGCTTATGACAACAGAGGCTCCCGTTATCGGTACAGGTATCGAAGCAAAGGCTGCTGTTGACTCAGGTATTTGTGTTGTTGCTAAGAAGGCAGCTACAGTTGAGCGTTCAACATCCAAGGAAATCGTACTTCGTTATGACGAGGACGGTTCTAAGGAGACATATAAATTAATCAAGTTTTCACGTAGTAACCAGTCTAACTGCTACAACCAGAAGCCTATCGTATTTAAGGGCGAGCATGTTGAAGCCGGACAGGTAATCGCTGACGGTGCTTCAACAGCGAAGGGTGAGATCGCACTCGGTAAGAACCCTCTTATCGGTTTCATGACATGGGAAGGTTATAACTACGAGGATGCTGTTCTTTTGAGTGAAAGACTTGTACAGGATGATGTTTACACATCAATCCATATTGAAGAGTACGAAGCAGAAGCACGTGATACTAAGCTCGGACCGGAAGAGATTACAAGAGATGTTCCGGGTGTTGGTGAAGATGCGCTTAAGGATCTCGATGAGAGAGGTATTATCCGTATCGGTGCAGAAGTTCGTGCGGGAGATATTCTTGTTGGTAAGGTAACTCCTAAGGGAGAGACAGAGCTTACAGCTGAAGAGAGACTCCTTAGAGCTATCTTTGGTGAGAAAGCAAGAGAAGTAAGAGATACGTCACTTAAGGTACCTCACGGTGAATACGGTATCGTTGTAGATGCTAAGGTATTTACAAGAGAGAATGGCGATGAGATGTCACCGGGAGTTAACCAGACAGTTCGTATATATATTGCACAGAAGAGAAAGATTTCCGTTGGTGATAAGATGGCCGGCCGTCACGGTAACAAGGGTGTTGTTTCCCGTATTTTACCTGTAGAAGATATGCCGTTCCTTCCTAACGGAAGACCGCTCGATATCGTTCTTAATCCTTTGGGCGTTCCTTCTCGTATGAATATCGGACAGGTACTTGAGATTCACTTGAGTCTTGCTGCCAAGGCACTCGGATTCAATATTGCAACACCTGTATTCGATGGTGCAAATGAGTATGATATCATGGATACACTCGATTTGGCTAATGATTATGTTAATCTTGAGTGGGATGAGTTCAAGGCAAAATATCAGGAGTCATTGTTACCTGAAGTTATGGAATATTTGGAAGAGAACCTTGACCACAGAGAGTTGTGGAAGGGTGTTCCGATTTCAAGAGACGGTAAGGTAAGACTTCGTGACGGTCGTACAGGTGAGTATTTTGACAGCCCTGTTACAATCGGACACATGCATTATCTTAAGCTTCATCACCTTGTTGATGATAAGATTCATGCACGTTCTACAGGTCCTTACTCACTCGTAACACAACAGCCTCTCGGCGGTAAAGCGCAGTTCGGTGGACAGCGTTTCGGTGAGATGGAGGTTTGGGCACTTGAGGCATATGGTGCTTCTTACACCTTGCAGGAGATTCTCACAGTTAAGTCTGATGATGTTGTCGGACGTGTTAAGACATATGAGGCAATTATCAAAGGCGACAATATACCTGAGTCAGGTATTCCGGAATCATTTAAGGTATTACTCAAGGAGTTACAGTCACTTGCACTTGATGTAAGAGTTCTTCGTGAGGATGAGACAGAAGTTGAAATCATGGAAAGTGTTGATTACACAAGCGGTGATATTCACAAGATGATTCAGGGTGAGAATTACAGTGAGGAAAGAGAATCATTTGGTGCATACGGCTACCAGGAGCAGGTTTTTGAAGATGAAGAACTTGTTTCTGTGGAAGAAGAAGTGTACGAAGATGACAGCTACTACGGATTTGACGATGGTATGTCAGATGATGAATAAAAATAATCGTTTAGTATAGAAGGGAGTGTCATTCATGCCGGATACAATAACAAACGAGGCATACGAGCCGATGACATTTGATAAAATTAAAATCGGACTTGCTTCACCGGAAAAAATCCTCCAGTGGTCCAGAGGAGAGGTTTTAAAGCCTGAAACAATTAACTACAGAACACTTAAACCTGAGAAGGACGGTTTGTTCTGTGAAAAAATATTCGGACCCAGCAAGGATTGGGAATGTCATTGTGGTAAATATAAAAAGATTCGCTATAAAGGTGTTATTTGTGATCGTTGTGGCGTAGAAGTAACAAAGGCAAATGTAAGACGTGAACGTATGGGTCACATTAAACTTGCCGCTCCTGTATCTCATATTTGGTATTTTAAGGGCATTCCGAGCCGTATGGGACTTATCCTTGATTTGTCTCCCAGAGTGCTTGAGAAGGTACTTTACTTTGCTTCTTATATAGTACTTGATTCAGGTAATACAGACTTGGAATACAAGAAGGTTTTATCTGATAAGGAATACAGAGATGCTGTTGAAAAGTGGGGAGCTAATGCTTTCCGCGTAGGTATGGGTGCAGAGGCTATTAAAGAGCTTTTACAGGCAATAGATCTTGAGAAGGACGCAGAAGAACTTAAGAAGGGTCTTAGAGAGTCTTCAGGACAGAAGCGCGCAAGAATTATCAAGAGACTTGAGGTTGTTGAAGCATTCCGTACTTCAGGTAACAGACCTGAATGGATGATTCTTGATGTTGTTCCGGTTATTCCGCCGGATATCCGCCCTATGGTTCAGCTTGATGGTGGACGTTTTGCAACATCAGACCTTAACGATTTGTACAGAAGAATTATCAATCGTAACAATCGTCTTGCAAGACTTCTTGATCTTGGTGCACCTGAGATTATTGTTCGTAATGAGAAGAGAATGCTTCAGGAAGCAGTAGATGCTCTTGTAGATAATGGCAGAAGAGGCCGTCCTGTTACAGGACCCGGTAACCGTGCACTTAAGTCACTTTCAGACATGCTTAAAGGTAAGCAGGGACGTTTCCGTCAGAACCTTCTCGGTAAGCGTGTTGACTACTCAGGACGTTCAGTTATCGTAGTAGGACCGGAACTTAAGATTTATCAGTGTGGTCTCCCTAAGGAGATGGCTATTGAGCTTTTCAAACCTTTTGTTATGAAAGAGCTTGTTGCTAACGGAACAGCTCATAATATAAAGAGTGCAAAGAAGATGGTTGAGCGTCTTCAGAGCGAAGTATGGGACGTATTAGAGGAGGTTATCAAAGAACATCCTGTAATGCTTAATCGTGCTCCTACACTTCACAGACTTGGTATCCAGGCTTTTGAGCCGATACTTGTAGAAGGTAAGGCAATCAAGCTTCATCCGCTTGTTTGTACAGCCTTTAACGCCGATTTCGATGGTGACCAGATGGCTGTACATTTACCGCTTTCAGTTGAAGCACAGGCAGAGTGTAGATTCCTCTTGCTTTCACCTAACAACTTGCTTAAACCTTCAGATGGTGCGCCTGTTGCCGTTCCTTCACAGGATATGGTTCTTGGTATTTACTATCTTACAATGGAGCGTATGGTTGACCATTATGCTGACGAAGAGCTTCGTGCAAAGCTTTGGGATACAGAGAGTTACGAATCTGAAGATGCAGTAATGGAAGCAGTAGCTGCAGGTAAGATTGCTAAAGATACGATCGTAAAGGTTAAAGCAAACAATTACAAGGAATTGGGAAGAGAAGTTCTTTGTTCAGCTGACGAATTGTTCGGAAAGTACTTCCACAATCCTAATACTGCAATGCTTGCATATGAGAATGGAGAGATTACTCTTCACCAGAGAATTACGGTTCGCCGTACAGGCGTTAATGCTAATGGTGAGGCTATTTCAAGCATTATCCGTACAACTCTCGGTATGTTAATTTTCAACGAAATCATTCCTCAGGATCTTGGTTTTGTAGATCGTTCGGACGAGAAGAATGCTTTGGCACTCGAAGTTGATTTCCATGTTGGAAAGAAGCAGCTTAAGAAGATTCTTGAGAAGGTTATTAATACACATGGCGCAACAAAGACAGCAGAAGTACTTGATGATATCAAGGCTATGGGTTACCGTTATTCAACACGTGCAGCCATGACTGTATCAATTTCCGATATGACGGTTCCTCCGAAGAAGAAAGAGATTATTGCTGAAGCAGAGAAAACTGTAGAGAAGATTACTAAGAACTTCCGCAGAGGTCTTATTACAGAAGAGGGACGTTACAAAGAAGTTATCGAGACATGGAAGAATGCCGATGATGAAATTACAGACGCACTTCTTTCGGGACTTGACAAATATAATAACATTTACATGATGGCTGACTCAGGTGCCCGTGGTTCTGACAAGCAGATTAAGCAGCTTGCAGGTATGCGTGGTTTGATGGCTGATACAACAGGTCGTACAATCGAGTTGCCCATCAAGTCAAACTTCCGTGAAGGTCTTGACGTTTTGGAATACTTTATTTCAGCACATGGTGCTCGTAAGGGTCTTTCTGATACAGCTCTTCGTACAGCCGATTCAGGTTACCTTACAAGACGTCTTGTAGACGTTTCGCAGGAGCTTATTATCCGTGAGGTTGACTGTTGCGAGAGCAGAGGAGAGATTCCGGGTATGGTAGTTTCAGCGTTTATGGACGGTGCAGAGACTATCGAGAGCCTTGAGGACAGAATCCGTGGCAGATATGCATGCGAGACAATAACAGATCCTAAGACAGGTGATGTTATCGTTAAGGCAAATCATATGATTACACCTAAGCGTGCTGCTGCGATTATCAAGACAGGTACAGAGAGTGTTAAGATTCGTACAATTCTTACATGTAAGTCACATGTGGGTGTTTGTGCTAAGTGTTACGGTGCTAACATGGCTACAGGTCAGCCTGTGCAGGTTGGTGAGGCAGTAGGTATTATCGCTGCTCAGTCTATCGGTGAGCCCGGTACACAGCTTACGATGCGTACTTTCCATACAGGTGGTGTTGCCGGTGACGATATTACACAGGGTCTTCCCCGTGTTGAGGAGCTTTTTGAGGCAAGAAAGCCTAAGGGACTTGCAATTATCGCTGAATTTGGTGGCGTAGCTACAATCAAAGACACCAAGAAGAAGCGTGAAGTTATTATTACTGATAATGAGACAGGCAATTCCAAGACTTATCTGATTCCTTACGGTTCCAGAATTAAGATTCAGGATGGCCAGGTTCTCGAAGCAGGTGATGAGCTTACAGAAGGTAGTGTTAATCCTCATGATATCCTTAAGATTAAGGGTGTTCGTGCAGTTCAGGATTACATGTTACGTGAAGTTCAGCGTGTATATCGTCTGCAGGGTGTTGAAATCAACGATAAGCATATCGAGGTTATCGTTCGTCAGATGCTTAAGAAAGTTAAAGTAGAGGACGGCGGAGACAGCGAATACTTACCGGGTGTTTCAATTGACGTATTGGATTACAACGAGACAAATGAGAGACTTGAAGCAGAAGGTCTTAAGCCTATTGATGGTAAGCAGGTAATGCTTGGTATTACAAAGGCTTCACTTGCTACAAGTTCATTCTTGTCAGCTGCATCATTCCAGGAGACAACAAAAGTTCTTACGGAGGCAGCAATCAATGGTAAGATTGACCCGCTCGTTGGTCTTAAGGAGAACGTAATTATAGGTAAGCTTATTCCTGCAGGTACAGGTATGAAGCGTTATCGTTCAGTTAAACTCGATACTGATAATCAGTTAATTCCTACAGAAGATGAAGAGACATTTTATGAGAATCAGGATTCAGAAATTGCTGATATCGAAGATGTAATTGCTGATATGCAGGATGATGAAGATGATATCGAAGTTATGGACGAAGAAGTAACAGAAGAATAATTATATTTTTCACATAAAGCAGAGAGGACTGAAATAGTTCTCTCTGTTTTGTTTAAAAAGTAATATGATATATCAAAAAAATACATTGTTAAGTCCTAAGAAATATGGCATAATTATAAATGTTGTGACTAATATTTAAGGAGGCGAAGAAATGAAGGAAAATATCAGACATTTGATTGATGATTTGAATGGTAATCTGGAAGAATATTCACCGATTCCTTTTTGGTTCATAAATGATAAGTTGACAAAGGAAGAACTCAGAAGACAACTTGAAGACTTTAAAAGTAAGGGTGTAGACGGTGTTGTACTTCACCCCAGAATAGGTATTCCGAGAGAGCTTAAATATTTGTCAGAAGAATATTTTGATTTGATTGTACATACAGTTAAATCTGCCGCAGATCTTAATATGAAAGTGGTATTGTATGATGAGGGTATGTATCCGTCAGGTTCTGCCAACGGTGAAGTTGTAAGAAGCAATCCCGAATTTGCGGCAGTTGGTATTACGCTTGCGGATTCCGCGGATGATGGTGTTGTAATTGCCGGACCCAGAGATGGTAAATATATTGTAGAGAAACCTTGTGGAGGAACCATTAGGGGAATACATTTCGGACAGGACGACGGAGAGCCTGATGCACCTGCAGCAGCAGATATTCTTAATCTTGCGGCGGTGAAGAAATTTATTGAACTTACGCATGAGAGATACTATGCGCATCTTAAGGAGTATTTCGGCAATACAGTTATTGGTTTTTTTACGGATGAGCCGAATGTTCTCGGGCGTAATGCGAGAGGCTTCTTTCCCTGGTCAAAAGGACTTCTTGTCGAGTTTGAGGCGGCAGGCGGTAATCCGGATGATTTATGGGCATTGTTTAATAGAGAACAGAATGAAGCGGTTACATTTTACCGCGAGTTTATAAAACAGCGTTTGAATAATATTTACTATAAGAGTTTGTCTGATTGGTGCGCCGCTCATGACATAGCGCTTATGGGACATCCTGCAGAAAGTGCAGATATAGACGAAGAAAAATATTTTCACATTCCGGGACAGGATCTTGTGTTCCGTTGGGTATCACCTGAGAAAGGCGGGACTAAGGGCAGAGACAGCGTTATGGGTAAGTGTTCCTCGGATGCGGCAAGACATATGGGACGCAGAAGAAATTCCAATGAGTGCTTCGGTGTATGCGTGCGAGAGGGCATTCCGTGGTATTTTACCGGAGAGGACATGAAGTGGTTTATTGATTGGCTGGGAGTGCGAGGAGTTAATCTTTTTATACCGCATGCGTTTTATTACAGTCTTACAGACAGACGTAAAGATGAGAGACCGCCGGATGTCGGACCGGGTAATATATGGTGGGAGCATTACAAGCTTTATTCCGACTACATGAAGAGAGTTTCGTATCTCATGACCGATTCTAAGAATGCTGCAAAGGTTGCTGTGCTCTGTGAGAGCGGCAGAATGCCGATTGAGGCTGTGGAACCTTTTTATGAGAATCAGGTAGAGTTTAATTATCTTCAGAAATGTATGCTTGACAAGTGTGAGATTCGTGACGGCAAGTTATGTATCGCCGACTATGAATATGATTATGTAATCGGTGACGACGAGCTTGTGACTGAGATTAAACATATCAAAGATATTACGGAAATCAAGGCTTGTGACAGAGATTTATTAACAAAGAATCAATGTCCTGCACTTCGAGCAACGCATCTTTTAAAAAATGGCGTATCCATGTATTTTTTTGTGAATGAAGGATATGAGGCCATAGATGAGACACTGTCAATTCCCGGAACCGAGGGTGTAATTGAGTATGACTTGTGGACGGGTAAAGCGTATGCGACAGAGTTGCTTTCGGATGCAGACAGTGCTTTAGGAGAGAGAGTTTCACTTCACGTTAAGCTTGAACCCAGGGAGAGCAGGTTGCTTATCTGCGCTCCGGAAATATGTGCAGAGCTTGCAACATGCAAAGAAGCGAAGATAATCAGTCTTTCCGATAAAATCACTCTTTTAGAAGATGATACAACACTTTATAAAAAGACTTATGTGGCTGAATATACTGCAGAAGAGATTACGGGTAATGAAGTTATAGAGGTTACTGCAGAAGAGATGGTTGAATGCTTCTGTAACGGCGAGTTTGCAGGTGTAAGCTTCTGGAATACACATCGATTTGAATGTGGAGAATTATTAAAACCGGGTATTAATGAGATTAAATTCATAGTAACCGGCAACGTAGCTAACAGATATACAGAGCATAGAATTCCTTACGGAATAGAATAAAACAAAAAAGGGCTGTTGCAAAGTTTAACTGCAACAGCCCGATTTTTATTTGTTCTTATAGTAGAAAATTGCAAGCTGTGTCCTATCACGAAGCTCCAATTTTTCAAGAATAGTACTTATGTAGTTACGTACGGTTCCTTCGCTTAAGAAAAGTTCGCCGGAGATTTCTTTGTTGCTTAAGCCGTCTGCAACAAGCGTGATAATATCAATTTCACGTTCTGTGAGGTCATACTTTTCCATGGAAGAATATTTGTCCCACTGCATCTCGGGGAGCTTGGCGATAATTTCATCACCGAATACACGCTGACCGCTTTCTACGGCCTTAATGGCAGGGATGATACTGTCGAAGTTCTGCTTGAGAAGATAGCCTTTTGCACCGATTTTGAGAGCTTTAATAATGTATTCATTGTCCGCAAAAGTAGTGAGATACAGGATGCGGGCATCAGGATATTTAAGCAAAATCTTCTCGCCTGCATCTACGCCGGTCATGCCGCCCATTCTGATATCCATAAGCATGAGGTCGGGCTTGAGTGCGGAATATGCTTCGATAGCTTCCTCGCCGCTGTTGCAAATTTTTATTACATTAAAATCAGGAGTACTCTCTAAAATAGTTTTGAGGGCACTGCAGACCAGTTTGTCGTCGTCAACTAAAACAATGTTCATCATTTGTTCTCCTTTGTGTCTGTGTTTGATTTAAGTATTTGGGGAAGTTCCCGAAGATGCAGCCTCGCTTTTAGGTATTGTAATGTAAATCATAAAGCCTTCGGAACGGTCAATGTGAAAATGTCCGTCGAGAGCCTCAATACGTTCTCTGATACTGTTGATTCCCATCCCGGAATCATCTTTCGAGGCATTTGTTAAAAAAAACTGCTTGCCGTTATCATGTATTTTTATCTCATACTCTTTGAGATTCTCTGCAAAGGAAAGCGTAACAAGCGTAGCAGATGAATGTTTCATGACGTTGGAAAGCGCTTCCTTTGTTATTGAAATCAGCGAATATTTTGTCCGCATTGAAAAATCATGTTCTATATTGTAATGAAGCTCTGTTTCGCAGAAGGTAAAGTTGTGACAGAGCTCTTTTAATTTCGATTCTAAGTCAAGAGAGTCTTCATGAATATTATGTATGCTGGCACGAATATTGTCCATACCGGTTGAGAGAGTGTCTTTGACGGTTGTCAGCGCCTCTTTTGTGGTGTCGTCCTTGCAGATTGCAAGAAGTGCACCAATCTGTAAAAGTGAACTGGAAATTAAATGGCCTACGGTATCGTGAATATCTCTTGCGATACGGTTGCGCTCGTCAAGAGTGGCGTTTTTGATTTCATAGTCCTGTTTTTCAAGAAGGTCGCGGTTGCGGGCTCTGAGGCGTTTTGTCATGGCAACAAGAGAGTCACGCATGTTTGTATATTCGCGCTGTGCTTCCTCAAGTTTTAAGGTACGCTTCCTTAGAAAATATGAAAGAAGCGTAAGAGCAAGTATATAAAAAATTGAAAGTAGCGGATATGAAAGTGCAACCATTACGAGGTTCGCAATTCCGAGGATGAGCATTGCCTTGTAGGGTGCACATATTAAATCGTAACTAATTACGGGAAAAAGAAAAAATGCACCGGGATAAAAGAAACAAAGTACGGAATAAACAAGGTAGGATATAATATTTACACTTTCTTGATTAAAACAGGTTATAAGTGAACTGAAAAAGATGATAACAAGTATTGCGTATAGTGAATCCAAAGAGAATGAAACCGACAGCAGGAAGATACTGCAACATATTAACAAAATTATGCGGTCATATAACTTTTCCATGGTTTCTCCCTTCGTACAGTGTGTTTTATAATATTATATATTATCGGTATAAAAAAATAAAGTTGCATTTGTCATATATCATTGTGTATATATGATATTTTATGTAAAAGATTCGGCAAAATAAAAGCAGTACATGTCGAATGGGTTAAATCGGTCCTGCATGTACTGCTTTGTGTTTGGTTTGATTTGTATAAAAATTATACGTTCTTATTTACGATTTTAGTCTCATACTTACCTGTAGCGAGGTCAACGTATCTTACAAACAATGAAACCTTGTTATCAGCATTTAAGCTGTTCCAAAGGAGGTCTGTATATTCATTGATGTCATCACAAACATTAACAAGCTCGGGCTCGCCTGCAAAGCTCGGGAGCGGATTACCGTCTGTCATGTAAGTATGGATGAAACGGCCCTTTCCTGCGATAGGGTTAGAGTATGCAAATGTATAACGGTTGCAAGCTTCCGGATCACCGTCATCGCTCTTTAAGATTGACATTGAAAAATCGAAGTCACCCTTAGCAAACTCAAGTACACCTGAAATACGGGGTGTGTAGTTAGGACCGTCCGGCTCAAACTCTCTTGTACGGAGAGACTCTTCAAAAGTCTTACCTTCTTTCATAAGGTCGTAGATTGTATCTGTCTGGTCGCCGTTGGTTACGATTAACTTGTTGTCAAGTACGCGAACGGGAGCGTAGATAATTAAGCTCGGATCTGTAAGCTTTGAAGGGTCGAATGCCTGTGTACGGATACCTTCGCCGTCTTCGACAAATACTCTGTTACGGCTGTTTTCGCTTCTACCCATGATAAAATAAGCAGTTACGGCTTTTTTGCCGTCAGGTGTTCTACCGATGATGATTCCGCGGCCGGGATAAGAATTTTCTTTTAATGCTGTAGCTATATCTAACATTTTCATGTTTTAATCTCCTTTGAATTAGTGGTGGAATAAACGTACGCCTGTAAATGCCATTGCAATACCGTATTTGTTACATGTCTCGATTACATTGTCATCACGAACTGAACCGCCTGCCTCAGCAATATAAGCTACACCGCTTCTCTTAGCACGCTCGATATTATCGCCGAACGGGAAGAATGCGTCTGAACCGAGTGATACACCTGACATTGTTGCAAGCCAAGCCTTTTTCTCTTCTCTTGTAAGAATCTCTGGCTTCTCTGTGAAAATTGCTTCCCATGCGCCGTCTGCGAGTACGTCCTCGTAATCGTCTGAAATATAAACGTCAATAGCATTGTCACGGTCGGGACGACGGATTTCCTCTTTGAAGGGAAGGTTAAGAACCTTCGGGTTCTGGCGGAGGAACCAGTTGTCTGCCTTATTGCCTGCGAGTCTTGTACAGTGGATACGTGACTGCTGACCTGCACCGATACCGATTGCCTGTCCGTCCTTAACGTAGCACACTGAGTTGGACTGTGTATATTTTAATGTAATCATAGAAATCATAAGGTCTATGATTGCATTCTCGGGAATATTCTTGTTCTCTGTTACGATGTTGTTAAACATCTCTTTTGTTACCTGATAGTTGTTGCGGCCCTGTTCAAAAGTTACGCCGTAAACATCCTTTGTCTCGATTTCTTCGGGAACAAAGTTAGGATCCATCTTAATAACAACATATGTACCTTTTCTCTTGTTCTTGAGAATCTCAAGAGCTTTCTCTGAGTAAGAAGGTGCGATGATACCGTCTGATACCTCTCTTGCAAGGAAAGCAGCGGTCTGCTCGTCACATTCATCTGAAAGAGCAACAAAATCGCCGTATGAAGACATTCTGTCTGCACCGCGTGCGCGGATATATGCTGTAGCCATCGGTGAAAGCTCAATGCCTTCAACGAAGTATACTTTCTGTAAAGTCTCGTCAAGCGGAACTGCAACGGCAGCACCTGCAGGGCTTACATGCTTAAAAGATGCGGCTGCGGGAAGTCCTGTAGCTTCCTTAAGCTCTTTTACAAGTTGCCAGCTGTTAAATGCATCCAAAAGATTGATGTAGCCGGGACGGCCGTTCAAAATTTCGATAGGCAACTCGCCATTTTTCATGAAAATTCTTGCCGGTTTTTGATTGGGGTTACAACCATACTTTAATTCAAATTCTTTCATATGTTTTCTCCTTTTTGTGTTTTGTAGAACTCCCGTAAACTTGCTCGACATACAAAAAAAGAGCCTGGTCTTCGGACTTCTACTGCCCAGACGGTCGGCTCATCAAAGTTATACTCCCTGTGGTCAATTCCACTTCCGTCAGTTGTATAACCAAGGCTATATTAACATTTTTTTAAAACATATTCAAGTCCTAAACTACGCATAATATTATTTTTTTGGACATATGATAGAAAAGAATTTTCGAATTTATGTATATGGAGGGACGTCATGGGAGAAAAAGATTTGATTGCGTTAGAGCAGTATGATATAGCAGTGTTACGTTCGTGGAAGGGTAGGGAAGCAATGCTTTGTGAGACGAACAAGGGATTAATGTTGCTTAAAGAATATACGGGGACCGAAGAGAAGCTTGAAGCGGAGGCGTGGCTTCTTAACAAACTTTCGGAACGCGGGGTAAAAACTGATTCGTATGTACGTAACAAAGAAGGTAAAATTGTGACAACGACAGCCGACAACAGAAGTTTTTATTTGAAGAACTGGCCGGGTGGAGACGAGGTAGATATAAAGAGTGCAGCGGGATGCTGCATTGCAGTAAAAATCCTGGCGGGATTACATACAAATATGGATAAAATAGAAGTGCCGGAAGGGATTGTTTTTGCGCAAGGGCGTTTTTTGGGAGATGATATCCGCAGACATCACAAAGAACTGAAGCATGTCAGGAGGTTTATACGCTCTAAAAGGCGAAAAAGTGATTTCGAGCTTAAAGTATTGGAATGCTTTGATTTGTTTTATGATCAGGGAGAGAAAACAATTGAATATATGGATGAAGATAATATAATTGAGGCCGGTGATGCAAGGCCTGATTTATATAAAAAGACTTTGTGTCATGGTAATTTTACTCAGCATAATATTCTTGTCGGGGACAGAGGCGTGTTTATCACTAATTTCGACAGAGTAGCATATAATAACAGAATGACAGATTTGTATCTTTTTATGCGCAAGTGCATGGAAAAACAGAATTGGAATCCGGATTTGGGATTAAATATGCTTTTAGAATATAACAGAATCTGCCCGATGACAGTAGAAGAGAAAAAAATGTTATATATTATGTTTTTGTATCCTGAAAAATTCTGGAAAATAGTTAACCATTATTATAACGGCAATAAGTCATGGGTGTCGGAAAAAAGCATCGGTAAATTGCAGGTACTTATTGAGCTCGAAGAAAAAAGACAGAAATTTTTAAGTGAATTGCAGAGGTTGTAATTTCTTGATAAATTTGATATAATACACAGTGAGAAGCTTTAACAATCAGAATTGACTTAATGATAAAAGGTTGGGATACGTATGAGAACTGATGACGTTACGGCATTATTGTTATATGAAGATTTTATTGAACAGGCGGAATATGAGCATAAGAAGCATGAAGGCAAGAAGCTTGTTATGATAACAATGGATTTTAGCAACTTTAATTACATTAATAATATGTATGGTTATAAGGAAGGAGATAAGCTTCTTAAAAAGGTGGCTGATGAGTTCCTTCGTGGTTGTCGCGGTTTTTTATGCGGTTGCAGAATGTATTCCGATCACTTTGCAGCATTGTTTGAGCACGATAATCATAATGACTGGTTGCAGATGTTGACAGTCAATCGTGATGATTATTTGAAGGATACAAGAGAGAAGTTTACGGCATCATTTTTGCAGTTGTATATAGGTATTTATTTCTGGGAGCAAGGTATTTCTGTTAAGAAGGCCATTGATAAAGCAAACATAGCAAGGAAGATGGTCAAGGGCAATCATAGAGAGCCGGTTTGTGTATACTTACCTGAATATGAGAATAAATATTTCAAAGATGCGGAGATGATTGCTCTTCTTAAGAAATCTGTTGCGGATGATAATGTTGTTGTACTTCTTCAGCCCAAGATTTCACTTGAGACGGGAGAAGTTATTGGCGCAGAGGCGCTTGCGAGATTAAGGGGCACAGATGGTAAAGTATATCTTCCGATGGATTTTATTCCGACCCTTGAAAGCGTAGGATATATTACGGCACTTGACAATGCGGTGCTTCGCAAGGTTGTAAAGCTTCTTCGCGAGTGGGAGGATAAAGGATACAAGCTTATTCCGATTTCTGTCAATTGGTCGTACCCGCATTTTTTGCATGACTCACTTGCTAAGGATTTGAAAGCTCTTGTTGACAGAGGCGGAGTTAACGCGAAGAATATTGAATTTGAGATAACAGAGAGAATGTTTACAACTGACCTGGATACAGTCATACCTATTCTTAAAGAGATGCGTGAAGAAGGCTTTGAGATAAGCGTTGATGATTTTGGTGCGGGATATTCATCATTTAATGTTATGGGAATTCTTCCCGTAGATACTATTAAGATTGATAAAGGTTTTTTGGATAGTTGTTTTAATAATGAACGTGGCAAACAGCTTATTCAGGGCGTTATTGATATTATCAAAAAGGTTAAGCTTCAGATGGTATGTGAAGGCGTTGAGACAAAGGAACAGGCTGATATGCTCAAGGAATTCGGTTGCGAGAACGTACAGGGATATTTGTATGATAAGCCGCTTCCGATTGAAGAATTTGAAAATAAATATTTAAAGAAGTAAGATTTATCAGGAGGGAACATGATAGCTCTCGGAGAGAAACAGATTTTAGAAGTAGTAAAAGAGACGGATTTCGGAATTTATCTGTCGGACGGCAACGAAGAGGAGAGGGTGCTTCTTCCTAAGAAACAGGTGCCTGCGGGAATTGAAGCAGGAGACAGAATAGAAGTTTTTATATATCGTGATTCACAGGACAGACTTATTGCCACGACTAATGAACCTCTTCTCACATTGGGGATGATTTCTAATCTTAAAGTAAAACAGGTTACGGGTATAGGTGCTTTCCTTGATTGGGGACTTGAGCGAGATTTGCTTTTGCCGTTTGGAGAACAGACGGTTAAGGTTAAGGAAGGCGATTTTTGTCCGGTAGCTCTCTATATTGATAAAAGCAACAGGCTTTGTGCAACGATGCGTATATACGGAAGGCTTTCTGCAGAGTCTCCTTATAAGAAGGATGACAAGGTGCAGGGAGTTGTATACGATATTAAGGAGAATTTGGGAGTGTTTGTTGCGGTGGACAACCGTTATTTCGGCCTTGTACCTCCGCCCGAGGTTTATAAGAAATTCAATATCGGAGAAGTTGTTGAAGGACGTGTGCTTGAAGTGAGAAATGACGGCAAGCTTAATTTAAGTCTCAGACAAAAGGCGTATATGCAGATGGATGATGATGCGGCCCTTCTTCTTAAGGAACTTGAGGGTAACGGAGGAATACTTCCTTTTAACGATAAGTCAGATCCGGAGCTTATTAAGCAGAAGTTTAACATGAGTAAGAATGCTTTCAAGAGAGCGGTCGGAAGACTTCTTAAGGAAGGCAGGATTGAATTGGGAGAAAGCAGTATTGTATTAAAGGGTAGGGAATAATATTGAAACAGATTCGTAAAGCTAATTGGTTTTTGTTGTTTGTGATATGTGTTTTTATAGGAGGGTCTTTTGGGCTTGCATGGCTGTTTAAGAGGGTTGATGTTTCCTATAATCTTAGTGTTATGAGCGGGCAGATTCTGATTGGCTTTTGTTTGCTTATTTATCTGATAATTACGAAGACGAATCCGCTTAAGGAATTCAGAAGCAGAAGGCTCGGCATTGTAGACATTCTTCTTGTGGTGCTTCTTATGTTTTTGATGCTTCCCATGGTATATTTTATAAATTATATTTCAATGTTTTTTACGGAAAATACGACGGCAGCAACTATAGGTGGTATGGTGGACAATCCGTATTTTCTGAATCTGCTTATGCTTGCGGTAACACCGGCTATAGTGGAAGAACTTGTGTGCAGGGGAGTTTTGTTTCATGCTTATAAGAAGAAAAGTCTTTTCTGGGCAGTTTTATTGACGGCATTTGTTTTTGGGCTTCTCCATATGAATCTAAACCAGATGCTGTATGCAGGTGTTATAGGTATTGCATTTGCGGTTGCGGTTGAGGCTACCGGAAGTATATATTCATCAATGATTATGCATTTCATAATGAATAGTATATCTGTTACGGCACTCGCTTTTCTAAAGTTTGTGAAGAATTTGGGGCTTTATCCTGAAGAAATGTTCGAGATGGATATGCAGCAGGTACAGGTGGGTACAGAATTTGCCGTGTCACCTGTGGTAACAGTAGTGCTCGTTTTGGTTGCGTTTATGGTTGTTGTGGCTTCTACGGCACTTGCGGTCGGTGTGATTATACTTCTTGCCAAGCGCAGCGGCCGAACAGAGAATCTTAAGGCTATGTTTAAAAAGGGTTCAAGATCAAAGGGACAAAATTTGCAACAGTTGCAGGCACAGTTGGAAGAAACGGAAGAACGGATAATGGATATTCCGTTTAAACTGGCAGTGGTCATAGCATTGGTAGTAATGATTTGGTTATAATATAACAGGCGCGGAAAACCGCGCCTGCTTTGCCCTTTATGGGAACTATACAGATATATCAATATTCTGTCCGATATGAGGTGTAACGGACTGCTCCATCATTTTGCGGAGACCTTCTGAATTGACCTCCATATCCTCCATTGCCATTTTGCAAAGGGCAAAACTAACATCTGTTAAGAGGTTGCTTGTGCTCATCGATGTAGATAAAGCAGCAATATCAATTCCTTCCATAACAATACCTCCTTACATTAGTTTTCACTTTATATATCGGTATATTTTAACAAAAACTTAATGGCATTTATACAAAATAACTAAAACGCAAAAAAAGAATTTGGTTATTTGGCATATGGCTTTTTGGACTTGTTTAGTGTATCATATCTTTAGCTAATATTATAAGTATTAATTGAACTAATTAGGAGGAAAATGAGATGGCAAGTTTATCACTCAAGAATATTACAAAGGTATATCCTAACGGTTTCGTAGCTGTTAAGGAATTTAATCTTGAAGTAGCTGACAAGGAGTTCATCATCTTTGTAGGACCTTCAGGATGCGGTAAGTCTTCAACACTTCGTATGATCGCTGGTTTGGAAGAGATCAGCTCAGGTGAGCTTTGGATCGGCGACAAGTTAATGAACGACGTTGAGCCTAAGGATAGAGATATCGCGATGGTATTCCAGAACTACGCACTTTATCCTCATATGTCAGTTTATGACAACATGGCATTTGGTTTGAAGTTAAGAAAAACTCCCAAGGATCAGATTGACAAGTTAGTACATGAAGCAGCTAAGATCCTTGATATCGAGCATTTGTTAGATCGTAAGCCGAAGGCTTTGTCAGGTGGTCAGAGACAGCGTGTTGCCATGGGCCGTGCTATCGTTCGTGATCCTAAGGTATTCCTTATGGATGAGCCGCTTTCAAACTTGGATGCTAAGTTGCGTGTACAGATGCGTATTGAGATTTCTAAGTTACATCAGAGACTTGAGTCTACGATTATCTACGTAACACATGACCAGACAGAGGCTATGACACTTGGTACAAGAATCGTTGTTATGAAAGACGGTTTAATCATGCAGTGTGATTCACCTCAGAACCTTTACGATAAGCCTCAGAACCTTTTCGTAGCACAGTTCATCGGTTCACCTCAGATGAATACAATCGATGCTGAAGTTGCTCAGGAAGGCTCAGAAGTTACTCTTTCATTCGGTGGCAATTCAATTAAGCTTCCGGAAGCTAAGGCTAAGAAGTTAATCGAAGGCGGTTATGTTGGTAAGACAGTTGTTCTCGGTATTCGTCCTGAGGATGTTCATGATGATGAGATGTTCATTTCTTCATCACAGGATAGCGTAATCGAAGCTACAATCCGTGTATACGAGTTACTTGGTGCAGAAGTTTACTTATACTTCGATATCGAGCAGTACAACTGGACAGCTCGTGTTAACCCTCGTACAACAGCAAGACCCGGAGATACAATTAAGATGGCTCTTGATTTATCTAAGGTTCATGTTTTCGATAAGGAAACACAGCAGGTTATTACAAACTAGTTTGTGAAAATTTTATGAAATTTTCGGGGAAATGCATAATAGTATGTATTTCCCCCTTTTATTTTGTTTGAATTTGGTTTAATATAGTATATAGGATTATTATATCCATTTCTTTATTAAGATAAAATTATATCAGTAAAAGGGGATAGGCAGATGATTGCAAATCAGATATTACAAAATACAATAGAAGGCCTTAAGGCGATTACAAGAGTTGATTTATGTGTAATAGATGCGGAAGGTCTTATACTTGCAACAACATTTCAGGGAGTTGAAGAGCATAAGGAAGCGGTAATGGCTTTCGCAGGTTCTGCAGCGGATAGCCAGGTTATGCAGGGATGCCAGTATTTTAAAGTTTTTGATGAGCGCCAGCTTGAGTATATTTTGCTTGCAAAAGGTACGGCTGAAGATGTTTATATGATTGGTAAGATGGCAGCTTTTCAGATACATAATCTGCTTATCGCATACAAGGAGAGATTTGATAAGGATAACTTTATCAAGAACCTTTTGCTTGACAACTTACTTCTTGTTGATATTTATAACAGAGCGAAGAAGCTTCATATTGATACAGATGTAAGACGTGCGGTATTTATCCTTGAGACAAAATATGAGAAAGATAATAATGCGCTTGAGACAGTTAGAAGTCTTTTTATCGGTAAGAATAAAGATTTCATCACTGCGGTAGACGAGAGGAATATTATTATTGTTAAAGAACTTAAGGCTAATGAAGGATATGAAGATCTTGAGAAGACTGCACATGTCGTTGTAGATATGCTTAATACAGAGGCTATGACACAGGTATATGCAGCATACGGTACAATTGTTAACGATATCAAAGAAGTATCCCGTTCATACAAGGAAGCTAAGATGGCACTTGATGTAGGAAGGATTTTCTACAGTACCAAGACTGTTGTGGCATATAACAATCTCGGAATCGGACGACTTATTTACCAGTTACCGTTGCCGCTTTGTAAAATGTTTATTAAAGAGATATTTGACGGTATTTCACCTGATGATTTCGATGAAGAGACATTGTCAACAATTAATAAATTCTTTGAGAACAGTCTTAATGTTTCTGAGACTTCAAGACAGCTTTACATTCATCGTAATACGCTTGTATACCGTCTTGACAAGATTCAGAAGACAACAGGTCTGGATCTTAGGGTATTTGAGGATGCAATTACATTCAAGATTGCACTTATGGTTGTTAAATACATGAAGTACATGGAGAATTTTGAGCACTAATTCTTTGGAGATATATAAATGATTGTTTTTGAAAATGTAGTAAAAACGTATGAGACCGGAACATCGGCGCTCAACGGAGTAAGTTTTAAGATTAATAATGGTGAGTTTGTTTTTATTGTGGGTAACAGCGGCTCGGGCAAATCTACAATAATTAAACTGCTTACCAAGGAACTTGATGCGACAAGCGGTAAGATTGTTGTCAATAATAAGGTGCTTGGAAGACTCAGAAGAAAGAACATTTCCAAGTATAGAAGAGGAATAGGAATTGTTTTTCAGGATTTCAGGCTTCTTAAAGACAGGAATGTTTATGAGAATGTTGCATTTGCACAGAGAGTAATCGGCTCACCTATGAGAAAGCTTAAAAGGCAGGTTCCTGCCATGCTTTCGCTCGTAGGACTTGCTGAGAAGTATAAGTCGAACCCGGCACAATTATCAGGCGGAGAACAGCAGAGAGTTGCTCTTGCAAGAGCACTTGTGAATAATCCGTCTATTTTGCTTGCGGACGAGCCTACAGGTAATCTTGATCCGAAGAATTCATGGGAGATTATGAAGCTTTTGGAGGAGATTAACAAAAGAGGTACTACCGTAATTGTGGTTACTCATAATAAGGAAATCGTTGACGCCATGAAAAAGCGTGTAATTACGATGCACAAGGGTAATTTGATAGGCGATGAAAGAAGAGGCGGATACTATGAGGATTAGTACATTTTTTTATTGTTTCCGTCAGGGAATAAAGAACCTTTTTAAAAATAAGTTATTTACGCTTGCGTCCATCAGTACAATGACTGCGTGTATTTTCCTTTTCGGAATGTTCTATGCGATAGTTGTTAATGTTCAGGCTATGCTTGACAATGCAGAGTCCAATGTCTGTATTACAGTGTTCTTTGACGAAGGGATGACAGAGGATGAGATAAAGGTACTTGGCGATAAGATAGGTAATTTGGAAGTAGTTGCAAAGATGGAATATACATCTCCTGAAGAAGCGTGGGAGAAATTTAAGGTAGAATATCTTAAGGGTCATGAGGAACTTGCTGATGCTTTTGCAGACGATAATCCTCTTGCGGACTCAGCTTCTTATACTATATATCTTAAAGATGTATCCATGCAGAAGGATTTGGTGAATTATCTTCGTACAACGGAGGGCATTCGCCAGGTAAATGAGTCGGAAGTGCTTGCGGAAAGTTTTTCCGGTTTTGGAAAGCTTGTGGCGTATGTTTCGGCAGGTATAATTATTATCTTGTTTGCAGTATCGATTTTCCTTATCAGTAATACGGTTACTGTCGGAATTACGGTCCGCAAGGAAGAGATTTATATTATGAAAATTATAGGAGCGACGGACTTTTTTGTACGTTTCCCTTTTATTGTGGAAGGAATTATAATAGGACTTCTTGGTGCGGCGATTCCGCTCGGAATTATTTACTATGTTTATAATTATGTGGTGGAGTATGTCGTGGAGACATTTGCGATTTTGTCGGGGATTATGGATTTTGTAAGTATTGATGTTATTTATAAATCATTACTTCCTGTAGGTCTGATTCTCGGTATAGGTATCGGTTTCCTCGGAAGTAGTGTTACAGTCAGAAAGCATATTAAGGTTTAAGGAGGTAGTCTATGTCCGGTAGAATTAAAAGATGTGTCGCAAGACTTCTTATGGCTATGATGTGTGTTTCTTGCGCACTTCCTGTATATGCAGCAACAACCAAGGATAAAATTAATAACAAAAAGGACCAGATTGCCAATCTTGAATCGGAGCGTAAGGCACTTGAAGCCAAGATTGCTCAGCTTAAAAAGGACCAGAAGAATATAATGGCATATATAGAGCTTTTGGATGTTGAACTTAACGGTATATCCGATAAGCTTATCGGGCTTGAAGATGAGAAGGTAGTTCTCGAAGGAGATATTGCCACGACGGAAGAGAATCTTGCAAGCGCAGAGGATACAGAGGCTAATCAGTATGCATCCATGAAGCTTCGTATTAAGTATATGTATGAAAATGGTAACGAGAATTTCCTTGACTTGCTTTTAAGTTCTGATAATATGGAAGATTTCCTGAATAAAGCGGAATATGTTGAGAAGATTGCGGAGTATGACCGTAATATGCTTGATTTGTATGCCAAGACGAGAGAAGACATTGCAGCTTATAAGGAACAGCTTCTTGATGAAAAGACAGAGCTGGAGCTTCTTATTGAGCTTACGGAAGCAGAGTATTCCAATATGGAGTTGCTGATTGCTTCGAAAGAAGCGGAACTGAATAAGTACGATGCCAATATTGCTGATAATGAAGCACTACAGGAAGAACTTGATGCCGAGTGGGACGATATGAACGATGACCTCAAGGCTTTAGAGGAGCAACTCAAAAAAGAGGAAGAAGAAGCTAAGAGGAAAAAGGTAATATATGACGGAGGGCAGTTTATATGGCCGCTCAAGAATAATTTTAAGGTTACCTCAAAATACGGATACAGAACACATCCCGTAACTGGAAAGAAATATTCTTTCCATAATGGAATGGATATAGGAGCTTCTTCAGGTACGCCTATTTTGTCTGCATATAAAGGTGTAGTGGCTACAGTTGCTTACACCTCGCTTGCAGGTAATTATATTATGATTAATCACGGTAGCGGTTTGTATACGGTATATATGCATTGTTCAAAGATTATTGCGAAGCAGGGACAGACTGTTAAACAGGGGGATACTATCGCACTTGTTGGTTCTACAGGCAGGTCAACGGCACCGCATTTGCATTTTAGTGTAAGACTTAACGGAGAATATGTAAATCCCGGTCCGTATATAGGTTATAATAAGTAATAAAGGAGACAGCAATGGAAGAGAAAAAGGGTTTTGGCAAAGGCCTTTTGATAGGCATTGTCGGAGGAGCCTTAGGTATGTTTATTATGGCTGTGGCAGTTATAATAATAAGCATGAATAGTATTGGTAAGAGTATAGGGGACGGAACTCTTTTTATAGAAGGTGCAGAAGGCCCGAATGGTGGCGTGATGTATGAGCTTACCGAGACTGAGGATTTTGTAATTTCCAAAATCGGGTATATCATGGCTATGATAGACAGCGAGTTCTATTTTGAATATGATAAGGAAAAGGCGTTGGACGGAATATATTACGGAGTACTTGATTCTTTGGGAGATGTCTATTCAACGTATTACAGTAAAGAAGAGTTTGATGACTTGATGGAAACAACGCAGGGTGTATATTACGGAATCGGCGTCAAAGTTTCACAGAGTTATGCTACAGGAATTATTACCGTGGCTAAGGTATTTGAAGGAGCACCGGCATTTGAGGCGGGAATGCTTCCGGGCGATATTCTTGTGGCAGTTAATGATGAAGATATAAGCGGTATGGATTTGAATATTGTTGTCACGATGATTAAGAGTGAAGAGGAAGGTTCTACTGTTAAAATTACCGTTCAAAGAGATGGTAAACTTGTTGATATGGATGTAGAGCGCCGTAAGGTAGAATACCCGGCTGTTGAGTATGAGATGCTTGACAATAATATAGGTTATTTACAACTTGTGGAGTTTGATACGGTATCCGTGAAACAGTTTGAAGCAGCCCTTAAGGATTTGAACTCACAGGGAATGGAAGGAATAGTATTCGACCTTCGTGATAACCCGGGAGGAACTCTTGATTCGGTTGTGGGAATACTTGATATGATTTTGCCGGAGTGTACGATTATTTACACAGAAGACAAGGATGGTAAAGTTGGTGAAAAACATGTGTCTGATGCAGAAACTATTTTAAATGTGCCGGCGGTAGTTCTTGTTAACGGCAACAGTGCAAGTGCGGCAGAGGTTTTTGCAGGGGATGTACAGGATATGGGTGTTGCAACTCTTGTTGGAACTACGACATTTGGTAAAGGTATTGTTCAGCAGGTTTATCCCATTGGAGACGGAACAGCGGTTAAGCTTACTCAGTCTAGTTACTTTACAAGTGCGGGACGTAATATTCATGGGGACGGAATCGAACCTGATGTCTATGTTGAACTTGATGAGGAGCTTCTTGGTAAGGTTGTTATCGAAAAGGAAGAAGATAACCAGCTTCAGAAGGCTTTGGAAGTTCTTGGAGAGAAGATTGAAGCAGCACAGTAGTATAATTACACCGATATACGGAGGATTATGGTGTGAAAAAGTTAAGATTCTATTTTGCATTATTTGCAGGAAAAATAATATATCTTACAGAGAAGGCGTTGCACAAAAATGCAACGTTTTTTCCGGGTAGTATGGCAGTTAAGCTATGTCCCGATATTTTAAAATATTTTGATAAGCCGAAGCAGATAATCTGCATAACAGGTACTAACGGCAAGACAACCGTTACCAATATGCTTATAAGCTTTTACGAGAAAAAGGGTTACAGTATCGTGCATAATAGTTATGGCTCCAATGTAGCGGGCGGGATTGTAACTTCTTTTTTGAAAGATTCTACTTTTACAGGCAAGTGCAAAAAAGATATAGCGATTCTTGAAGTGGATGAGAAGAGTAGCAGACTTGTGTTCCCTTATATGGAGCCGGATTGGCTCATTTGTACCAATCTTTTCAGAGATTCCATTAAGCGTAATGCTCATACGGAGTATATCGCGGGGATTTTGGACAAATACATTCCCAAGAAGACAAAACTTGTTGTTAATGCTGATGATTTAATCAGCAGCAGACTTGCAGAGGGTAATGAGCGCTTGTATTTCGGAATAGAGAAGCAGGAGAGCGAGTCGGGTAAGAACGACAGTCTCATAAGAGATATCAGCATTTGCCCGGAATGTGATACAAAGCTTGAGTTCGATTTTGTCAGATATCATCATATCGGACAGGCACATTGTCCTAAGTGCGGTTTTGCATCCGCTAAAAGCGATTATACAGTCACAGAAATCAAATACGATGAAAATGTTGTTGCCATATCAGAAAAGGGCAGAATCGAGCGATATGAGCTTCTGTCGGGCAATATAGTTAATATATATAACCAGGTTGCCTGTGTGGCATTACTTAAAGAGCTTGGTTTCAGCTCGGATGATATTAAGACATATCTTACCAAGGATAGTATTGTAGCATCGCGTTTTTCTGTCGTAGAGGCAGGATGTGTAAGAATTATGACACAGCTTTCTAAGGGAAAGAATTCCATTGCCTGTTCAAGGGCGCTTGATTTTATTAATCATTTCAATTCAAAGGCCAAGGCAGTTTTTCTTATGGTTGATGATTTGTATGAGGAAAAAGAAGGTTCCGAGAATACCTGTTGGTTGTATGATGCAGATTTCGAGTATCTTGCGCAGGATGAGGTTAAACGTGTAGTTGTTGCAGGTGCGAGACATCTTGACCATAAGCTGAGACTTTTGATGGCGGGTGTACCGGAGGACAGAATCGTATGTGTGCTTGAGGAAAAGGACGCGGTTGCGCCGCTTGTAGAAGCAGCAAAAGAACTCGGCGTAGATTCTATGTTTATATTACATGAAGTATTCGGATACCAAAGAGCTAATCAGGTAAGAGAATGCGTTAAGGAAAGGTTGGTGTCAGAGAATGCTTCGAATTGAAGTACTTTTTCCGGAGGTTTGTAACTTATACGGAGATATGGGCAATATCCAGTATTTAAAATACTGTTATCCTGATGCCGAGTTTATTGAGACGGCACTTACCGAGACACCGGCATTTGCTACGTCCAAAGTGGATATGATATATCTTGGTTCAATGACTGAAAGGCTTCAGGAAAAGGTTGTTGCCAAACTTAGCGAATATAAGGCCGAGTTTTCGGCATGTATAGATGACGGAACGGTTATATTGTTTACCGGCAATGCATATGAGCTTATGGGGGCGCATATAGAGGATGACGGCCGTAAAATACCTTGTCTTGGCTTCTTTGATTATTATGCCAAGCGAGATATGATGAATCGTCATTTTAGCATAATCCTTGCTGAATTTGAGGGTATGGAGCTCGTTGGTTTTAAGGATCAGTTTACCATGTCCTATAATAATTCTGATGACACAGCTTTTATGAAAATTGTAAAAGGAGAGGGTTGGCATGACGGTGCCGCATTTGAAGGTGTGCGCAAAAATAACTTTTTTGGAACATACCTCCTCGGACCGTTTCTTATAATGAATCCGGGCTTTACCAAATATTTGATGAAGTTATTGGGAGACAATGAGCCGCAACTTGCTTTTGATGAAGCTATTACCGCGGCATATGAGAAAAGATTATATGAGTTTAAGACAAAATCAGTAATAAAATAATGAAAGGCAGTTCATATCGAACTGCCTTTTGCTTTGCAAAAATATTAATCTAAATATTCGCTGGAAGCTGACTGCGGAGAACGCATCGTACATGTTCCGTTGAGTATTGCGCCTTCATCTGCTATGAGGTTACCGCAAATAATACTTCCCTGAATGTTGCCGCTATGCGCAAGTTGGATGGTCTGCATGATGTCAAGGTTGCCTTCTACGATTCCGCAAACATATGCAAATTCAGCAGAAATATTACCTTTAACATAACCTGTTCCACCTATAACAATGCTTGAAGAACATTCAATGTCTCCAACAAATTTACCTGTAATTTTGATGGGTTCGGTGCTTTTTAAAAGTGCTACGGATAATTCGGTAGCATCACCGATAATTGTTCCGGGTTTGTCAAAATTGGGTTTCTTGATTTTTTTCATGTAATAATCCTCGTAAATTAATCTAAATAATCAGCGGGGTCAACTTTCTCACCATTAACTAAGACTTCGTAGTGAAGATGTACGGCAGTACTTCTTCCTGTTCGTCCTGCAAGAGCAATGCAATCACCCTTGGAAACGGTCTCACCTTTTTTGAATAAAAGCTTCGTGCAATGTGCATATCGTGTAGAATATCCATAACCATGGTCGATTACGATGGTATAACCATAACCGGTTACGTAACCGGAAGAAATAACTGTTCCGGAGGCTGTAGCATACAATTCCTGCTTGTACTTGGCAGCAAAATCAATTCCGTAGTGGAATTCTTTGCCTTTGCCGGTAATGGGATTGGTTCTGTAGCCGTAAGGACAGGTTATTCTTGAGTCCTTAATAGGCCAGCCACTCGGTACAGATTCTATGTAAGGTACGTAAACATCAGTCATCTCGGCTAAGGTGTTCATCGCCTGATAGTTCTCATCTAAAACAGTCTCTAATGAATTGAGCAATGATAAAATATCAGCATACTGTTTATCAAAGTCATCCAATGCCGACAAATAAGTGCTCGAGCTGCTTGATGAAGATAAAGGTGAAGATGAATTACCTACATCATAAGGGGTCTTACTTGCAGTAGTGTCTGAAGAGTAAATCTCGTCGGGAGCTTCGTTAAGCTTCTCGTAAATTGAATCACGTATTGCTTCAAGATTCTCAATCTTACTGAGTATCTCCTGAGTCTGACCCTCAAGTATATTAAGTTGTGCTTCTTTTTCTTCAATTGAACCGAGTAACTCATTAATGATAATATTCTTCTCAGACAATACGGCTTCAACAGAGGATTTCTCGGCTTCAACAAGCTTCTTCTGGTCCTGTACATATGAGATGTTCTGTTCCAAAGTATTAACGCGGTTCGTAAAGTTAGTATACACTGAACCAATGTAAAATCCGGCCACCAAAAGAAGTACCATAAATAATGGGAATATTACTTTGGGAATACGGAAATTTCTGCCTGAAGAAGAAGTTCTCGTAGTAACCATAAGTGATATGTAGCGGTCGGACTTAACGGAGTGTATCTTTGGCTTACGCATTGAAACACACGCCTTTCCGTTTTCTAGTATTAATTTCCTATATCGTGATATAAGAGGCAAACTCTATTATAATAAAATATGACGGGAAAAGCAAGGGTAAAATTACTTTTTTTGGTCAAATTTACATATGGAAAAATGCACCACAAACATCATGTGTAACATTTGTGGTGCATTTTGTTATCCGTGTATTAAATCATTGATTTCATTCGTGCCTAAAAGCCTGCATTGCTTATTGCTTATGCTGTAAACTCTTGTACAAATATTAAGGACTGTGGGCCTGTGGGTTGTAACGATGGTAGTTCTCGGATATTGGTCATCCATAATATTTTTGAGAACCTGTCGTTCGGTCATAATATCAAGTGCCGAGGTGGCCTCATCAAGAAGAAGAATTGGTGAGCGCCTGAGTAAAGCTCTTGCGATGGAAAGACGTTGTGCCTGACCTTCGGAAAAACCGCCGCCACGTTCTTTGATTTCGGTATTGATGCCATCAGGAAGTTTTTCAACAAAATTCCAAGCACAGGCAATCTTTAATGCCTCTATGATTTCTTCATCAGAAGCATCTTCTTTTACGTTACGCATGTTGTCAGCAATTGTTCCGGAAAACATAGTGTTGCCTTGCGGAACATATGCAAAAAGCTGACGGGTGGATGCTGTCAGATCCATGCAGGGTTTGCCGTTTTCAGGTGTACCGTCTCCTGCACATATGAAACCTGCTCCTTCTTTTGCGCGGATAATTGATAGAATAAGTCGTAACATGGTCGTTTTGCCTTCGCCTGACGGACCGACAAGCGCAATCACTTCATGCGGGTGGGCATCGAAGGTTGCATTTTCAAAAACCTCTGTACCTGTTGCGTATGTATATGCGGCATTGCGGATGCTAAGGCCGATACCGACATTTTTATTGTTCTCAAAGAATTGCGCTACGTCGTCTTTTTGCGAGTAGTCTTCTTTGGGGAGAGAGAGAATACCCATTAGACGTTTGGCGGCATTTGTGAGCATTATTGTATTGGGAATAAAACTAATTAAATTATCTACGGATGAACTGAGTGTAGCTGAGAGTGCCAAAAACATTGTCATGGCACCGTATGTAATATCACCGTTCCAAACCTTATAAATTCCCCAACCGTAAGAGGAATATGTTACAAGTAAAGAAACTAGAGTAAGCACAAAACTGTTTAAAATTGAAGCTCGTTGATATTTCATACGAACATCGCTGTATTGCTTTTGTAAAATACGAAGTCTGTTTGAATAAAGTGGAATCATATCAAAAGCTTTTACGGTATGTATATTAGAGAATGTTTCCTGGTTAAAGGTCGACAATTTTGTCCCGAGGGTCATGCTTTGCATATTATCTTTACGCATTTTCTTAAGAGAAGCTTTGGATGCATAGATGCTTAAGGGAATGCTTATAAGAGCAAATATAGCAAAGGAAGCATCGTTGTACAAAACCATAATGAGCGCTGAAAAAAAGCGAAACAGATAAATTATAAGATTGGGAAGCATATTAAGTATTCCTGATGAAATATAACTTGCATCTCCGTTCCATCTGACAAGCAAATCGCCTGAATGAAATCTTGATAAAGATTCCCAGTCGGTTATAAGTATCTCGTCAAAAATCTGAGCCTTAATGTTATTATCGATTTTTATACTTATTCTGGTGGAAATATAATTAGAAATCTGGGTTATCAAAGTGCTGCCCAGTGTCATTCCAATCATTGCACAAAAAGTTGAAATAAGTTTGCCGGTATTATGCCCTGTTATAATATCTACAAGGTCTCTTGAGACTAGGCTTCCGAGCAAGGTTATTAGCGTGCTTGAAAGTCCTAGGAGTGTATAAATACCGATAAAAAGATAGTATTTCTTTGCGTATTTATAAATCCATACAAGTTGAGAATATATTTCCTTGAGGCGTCCTTGCTTAATTCGAGTGATATAATGTTTGAGTTTTGATAACATATCTTATCCTCCGATAGAAAAATGCACCACTACCATAGTGGTGCATTAAAAATTATATCATGATATTGACTATTTAGCTACAAAAATAACATTCAAGTTCGCAATAATATTTGGTTGCATTATCTGCACCGATTGCACCATGCAATGGATTGCCGGCTGCATCATATGTAGGTGTGGAAGTAACTATCTCAAAATTAAAACCAATATTATCATTGGCATTAAAGTGATTATTACGGGTTAAAGAAAACAATCGGGAATTATAATTAGTAATAATACAACCGCTTGCATTTTTTACTTCTACAATATCGAAATTTGTTTTAATAAATATAACAAGTGATTCGCCACTATGATTGCCATTGTGTTCGGCAAAGACATGACATACGGAGTGTCCGCCGTTGTTATGTCCGGTCCAAGTAAATTTCCAATTTACCCAACATTTCTGATCTTCATAAGCGGGAGGTGTCTCCGGCTGACCGGGATTCGGTGAAGAACCACTTCCTGCATAAATTGCTTCTTTTGTATCATTAATATCAAGATCTAATATTTCTGCATAAAATTTATTTTCGCTCATTACAAACACTCTCCTAGTCTAATTATATCTGCATTATAAGATTTTGCCTGTTACCTGTCAAGGCTATCGACATTTTCTAACATAATTGTTAGCTTTTGTCTATGTATGAATCAATTACATTCCGTATATAAAATACTGCGGTTTCGGTTGGAATTGCGTTAAAACGGCATACAAGTATATCGGGGTAAACTAAGTTTATAATATTAAAAATAGTTTCCTGCATATCATATGTCCATGAAGGAGAAATATTCCTGTGTAAAAGATAGAGAAGTTTCTGCTCATCTGTGAGAGATACAAATTCATTATCTTTTCCTTGCTGTAAAAGAATAATTCCGCCCAAAGGATAAGAAAATGTAGTGGATATTCCGGAAGTTCCGCACCATGGAATTCCATGGATCACAGGTGAGTTATCATTTATATCGATTAAGTTTACGTCACCATTTAAGATAGGAATATTCAAAACAGAGTTCCATAGGTCAGTGTGGGTTGACTTGCCGACACCGGATGCTGCCGAAAACAGCCATGCATTATCTCTGTAAAGTATTGAAGCAGAATGTATGGCAAACATATTGTGAAGCCCGGCAAAGTATAGGAAAAGAATTTGCATAACTGAGAAGCTTTCCTGTTTACACTCTTCAGTCTGAGAATGTTTGCAAAGAATGGTGGCTTCTTTGCCGTCATGGCTTAAGTGTGCTTCCGTAATATATTTGAAAGCTGGAAATAATAAGCAATATCCGGAGGTATTCTCAAGAATACAAAGCTCTTTGTTTTGTAAAATTAATTTGCCATTCTTGTTATATGGCTGCGTTTTGGTTTGTATGGAAATGCTTTGTGTAAGTTCAGATTCAAAAGAATCATCTGTTGTCTCAAATGCAAATAGTTTGTCGGAAAAACATTCTCTGTCGCCATATAATTTAATAAACAAACCAGCTATCTTGAGGACTGCGCAAGGCGAGTCGTGCATGTCATAATCTTCGGGTAATAAAAGTTTTTGGTGGCGGAGTGCCGCAACAAATTTATGAATTGAATCTGCAATGTTGTCATAATCTTCTTTGGGACAATTATGTTCAGTTATATAAAGCGTTACCAATTCCTCTTCTGAAGAAACTGTTTCTAGTGCGTTCCACAAGAACAGGCTGGTGTCATTCAAACGCAAATCATGCCCAAAGTCTGCTAATGCCTGCCCAAATGCAATCAGATAAGGCGTTCCGGATATAAATTTAAGTTGATAATGGGGATTACGCTTCATTGGTATCACCGCTTTCTGCTTTATTGAATGACAATTCTTAATTATATTATACTATTTTTTTATAATTAAGGCAACCTATAATACGCGAGGGATTATGGGAAACACTAATTTACCACAATAAATATCTATAAAAAATCTCGTATTATTTTTTTTTGATTTATGGGAAAATAATTATAATCGGAGATTTTCTACATAAACGGAGGAAATTATGAAAATTACAGGGACTATACCTTACGAATATAAGAACGCACCGATTCCGGGTGGGGGCTATGTGACGGGACTCATTTATCATAGGAAGCAGCCGGGAATTCTTTATGCAAGAACCGATATAGGCGGTACCTACAGATTTAATAATGAAGAGCAGAAATGGGAGAGTCTGATTAACCATGTAACGATGGAAGATTTGTCGGAAACGTATCCTATTGCATTGGCACTTGATGATAAGTGTCCTGAGAGACTTTACATAGCGAGTGGTATTACTGAGAACGGTTATGGCGTGTTAAGTATATCCGAAGATTTTGGAGAAACTTTTACATATAAGAGGATTCCTGCAACTGTTCACGGGAATATGAGCGGTCGCGGAACGGGCTACAGACTTGTGGTTGATAATAACGACAGTAATACACTATATTTCGCAAGCCAGAAGAATGGTCTTTTAAAAAGTGCAGACCGTGGAGACACATGGACAAAACTTGATATAGACGAGGATTATATGACTTTTGTATGGGTGTCGGAAGATTCTAAGACGATTGTTGCGGGAACGGCAGGTTATATAACAAGGATTGATGACGGTTTGAGAGGGCATAGCCTGTATGTTTCCTATGACGGCGGTGAGAGTTTTGAAAAGCTTATGCAGCCTGAAAATGTAATTATTGAAGACAGTAAAATGAACGGCCTTGTGGCTTCGCGCTATGACTATGACGGAAAATATCTGTACGTGACAATGCAGTCCACGGGACGTTGGAATTACATTGTTGATATGGGTTACAGTTGTGATACGGGAGATACTCTTGGCGGCAAGGTTTTGCGTTATAGATTTAAGGACGGTATAATCACGGGATATGACGATATTACTCCGGATGGAGAAGGAAGACTTACCACAAAGTATCTTAATTACGGTTTCGGAGGAGTCTGCTCCTGTCCTGCTAAACCGGGACTTCTTGTGTGTTCTACACTGTGTAAAGAAAAAGAATCGCCGGAGTGTATATATATTTCTGAGGATTACGGTAACAGTTGGCGAATCAGTTTAAGAGGTTTGGATGAAGGAGACATATACTTCAGAACCTCTTACATGCAGCCAAAGTATAATGCAGGAGAGAGTCTTCTTCACTGGCTTAGTGATGTTAAGATAGATCCATTTAATCCAAACAAGCTTTGGTTTAATTCAGGAACGGGAGTTTTTACGACTGATGAGCTTCTCTCGGAGCATCCGAAGTACCACGATTATTGTGACGGTATAGAGGAAACAGTGCATCTTAATGTTTATGCTCCGCTTGCAGGAGAGGTAAAGCTTGTGGACATTGTTGGTGACTTGGGAGGTTTTGCGTTTAGGGATTTGACAAAACCTTGCGACAATTCATTTGACGATAAGGACGGTAACCGTTACATAACCTGTATCAATGCGGATATGTCGGATGCAGACAGTAACCTTGCGATTGTTACGGCAAGAGGTAACTGGAAAGGGAAGACAAAGGGCGGTCTGATTAGAACCAGGGATAATTTTAAGACCTTTGAAAGAATTCCAATGCCTTTTGGAATAAATGATAAAATTGATACAGCACTTAAATTCATTGAGCACCCCAATGTTAATCCGGGCTGGGTTGCCATGTCACCTGACGGGCAGAATATTGTCTGGTCGATTGCGGATATGATAAGACTTCCGGCGGATATGGTTATTGTAAGCGGGGATGCAGGTAAGAGCTTTAAACAGGCTGAGATTTTTAACATTTGCGAAAGTAAGGTTACGACCGGATTTTTTAAAGTATTTTCAGACCGGATTGATAATGATGTCTTTTATGGTTTTGACGGAGAAGGACATATATATGTAAGCTTGGACGGCGGCTTTTCGTATTATGAGAAGCAGGTGTGCGCAAGGAACCGTGCAGGTGTGTCAATCGATTTTCCGAAGAGTGATTTCGGGTATATTGATACGGCCAATAAAACAGAAGTCAGAGGCGTATCGGGTGTAAAAGGCTGCTTTTATATGGCACTCGGTAGGGGCGGTTTGTGGAAGCTTGAGTTTAATAAGGAACAGGATAAGTTCGATGCGATAAGGCTTTCAGAGGATAAGGAAGAGTGTTATTGCATGGGAATAGGTCTCGGCGCAAAAGACGGTAATTATATAAGTGCTACAAAAGCAATTTATTTTTGCGGAATTGTTGACGGTAAGTATGGTTTTTACAGAACTTTTGACGAGGGTGAGACCTGCGAAAGAATCAACACTGATAAGCAGATGTTCGGTCAGATTATAAGTATTGATGCTGATAAGAGAGCGTTCGGACGGTTTTTTCTGGCGTCCGGCTCAAGAGGTGTGTTATTCGGGTGTGAGAGTGAGTGAATTTGCGAAGCAAATTTGCTCGGAAACGCAGTTTCCCATAGAGTGAGTGAATTTGCGAAGCAAAGTTAGGAGGCAATTATGAATATACAGATAGAGAATAACAAAATAATAATAGGCAACGGCAAGCAGACACTTTGGTTGGAGCCGTGGGGATATAATTCTTTTCGTGTCCGTATGACGGGTGAGGCTGTTATGGATGGTAATGACTGGGCGCTTACGGAAAAGGTTGAGGAATGTATACCGGAGATAACAGTAGAAGAAATTGACACTACGGACCCGTGGTATGCATCAGAGGAATACTCCAAATATCATCAGACAGGTAAGGTCTACACTGTAAAGAATGGTAAGATAACGGCAAAAATCAGTCCGGAAGGATGGATTAGCTACTACAATCAGAGGGGCGAGCTTTTGACGGAAGAATACTGGCGTAACCGTAACCGTATCAACCGTTACTGCGTGCCGATTCGAATTGATGCAAGGGAGCTTAAGCCGATTCAGGGAAGCACGGATTTTGAGCTGACTATGAGGTTTGAGGCATTTGATGACGAGAAGATTTTCGGAATGGGTCAGTATCAGGAAAAGCACATGGACAAAAAGGGTGCAACACTTGAACTTGCTCACCGTAACAGCCAGGCAAGTGTTCCTTTTATGATTTCAAGCAGAGGCTATGGTTTCTTTTGGAATAATCCTGCTATAGGTACGGCAACCTTTGCAACCAATAAGACGGAATGGTATGCAAAGAGCACTAAGAAATTGGATTATTTTATTACTGCAGGGGATACGCCTTTTGAGATAGAGGAACAGTATTCAGCGGCAACAGGAAGAACTCCCATGATGCCGGAGTATGGCCTCGGATACTGGCAGTGTAAGCTTCGTTACCGCACGCAGGATGAGATACTTGCGGTTGCGCGTGAGCATAAGAGAAGAGGGCTCCCGATGGACGCAATCGTGGTGGATTTTTTTCACTGGACAATGCAGGGAGACTTTAAGTTTGAGCCGAGAGATTGGCCCGATCCTGAGGCAATGGTTAAGGAACTTAAGGAGCTGGGCATTGAGACGGTTGTGTCTGTATGGCCGACTATCGATGAGCGAAGCGAAAACTTCGGAGAGATGAACGATAAGGGTTACCTTGTGACACCTGACAGAGGTATGGCTTATCACATGTCATGGATGGGCAATACTGTATTTTATGATGCGACACATCCCGGCGCTCAGAAGTTTGTTTGGGAGAAATGCAAGGAGAATTATTATAAAAAAGGTATTAGATGTTTTTGGCTGGATGAGGCGGAGCCGGAGTACGGACCGTATGATTTTGACAATTACAGATATTATGCAGGACCGGCGCTTCAGTGCACGAATACATACCCTGTAGGCTATGCAAAAGGCTTTTATGACGGTCTTAAGGCAGAAGGTGAGACAGAGATTTTAAGTCTTGTGCGCTGTGCATGGGCAGGAAGCCAGAAATATGGTGTGCTCACATGGTCGGGAGATATTCATTCGTCTTTCAGAGCGATGAGAGAGCAGCTTCAGGCGGGACTTAATATGTGTGTTGCAGGTATTCCGTGGTGGACTTCGGATATAGGCGGTTTCCT
>JAZNXQ010000257.1:0-5038 GCA_045593945.1 Lachnospiraceae bacterium
ATAGCAATGATGATGTCGATTGCACTCAGATTTATTCCTATTCTTATGGAAGAGACTGACAAGATAATGAAGGCGCAGATGGCAAGAGGTGCCGATTTTGAGAGTGGTAATATTATTAAGAGAGCCAAGAGTCTTGTGCCGATACTTGTGCCGTTATTTATCTCGGCATTTAGAAGAGCAGATGACCTTGCGATGGCTATGGAAGCAAGATGTTATCACGGCGGCGACGGCAGAACCAAGATGAAGCCGCTCAAGTATAAAAAACATGATTTGGCGGCATATATCGTGTTGTTTGCGTATTTGGCTGCAATTATATGTATAAGAATATTTATAGGTTAAGGAATGTTTGATGATAGGGCCGGCTGTAAAGGCGGCCCTTCTTTTTGAAAGTATGTTAAAGGAGGTAAGAATATGCGTGTAAAGCTTGTGGTTGCTTACGACGGAACCAATTACTGCGGCTGGCAGCTTCAGAATAACGGAGTTACCGTAGAAGAGGTCCTTAATAAGGCGCTCAGCGATTTGTGCGGTGAGAAAATACAGGTTATCGGTGCGAGCAGAACGGATTCAGGAGTGCATGCATACGGTAATGTGGCTGTTTTTGATAGTAATACGCGTATTCCTGCCGAGAAGATATCCTATGCCCTCAATCAGCGGCTTCCTGAGGATGTGCGTGTGCAGTCATCAGAAGAAGTTGCACCGGATTTCCACCCGAGACATTGTAACAGTAGGAAGACGTATGAGTACCGTATTTTAAACAGTAGCTTTGAACAACCCATCGGCAGCCGATATGTGCACTTTACATACAGACCGCTTGATGTTGAAAAAATGCAGGAGGCGGCAAAATATTTGCTTGGAGAGCATGATTTTAAAAGCTTTTGCTCGGCAGGCAGCCAGGTAAAAGAAACCGTCCGCACGATATACGATTTGACAGTTACGAAAAACGGTGATTATATAACAATCAGGGTAACCGGTAGCGGTTTCCTGTATAACATGGTAAGAATAATCGCAGGAACGCTTATGGCGATAGGTATGGGAGAATATCCGCCGGAAAAAATGAAGGATATTATAAATGCTTGTGACCGTTCTGCGGCAGGTCCCACGGCTCCGGCAAGAGGCCTGGCACTTATTGGAATCGAATATGAAAAAAGTCCTATTTAATTTGTAAAATTTAGTTGACATGCTTGCAGATATGTAATATAATGTTTAACTGTGACATGATGTGTAAAAGAGTTTGTGTAACAAACTTTTTTAGAAACAACACTTTACATTAAGTAAAAAATGCTTATATCCATGCCCCGGTGACAGCATTTTTGAATAGATGTACTAGAGAAGAAAGAAAAACTAATTTAAGGAGGTAAACCCATGAAGAGTTTTATGGCTAGCACAGCAACAGTTGAAAGAAAATGGTATGTAGTTGACGCTACAGGATATACATTGGGTCGCTTAGCATCTGAGATCGCTAAGGTTTTAAGAGGTAAGAATAAGCCGATTTACACACCTCACATTGATACAGGTGATTATGTAATCGTTATTAACGCAGACAAGATTAAAGTAACAGGTAAGAAGTTACTTCAGAAGATTTACTACAATCATTCAGACTACGTAGGCGGAATGAAAGAGACATCACTTAAAGAGATGTTAGAGAAGAAGCCTGAAAGAGTTATTGAACTTGCAGTAAAAGGTATGCTTCCGAAGGGACCTCTCGGAAGAGAAATGTACACAAAGCTTCATGTATACGCTGGTGCAGAGCATCCTCATGCAGCACAGCAGCCTGAAGTACTTACATTTTAATCGGGATCTGAAAGGAGGAAATAACAATGGCTAACGCAAAATTTTACGGCACAGGTAGAAGAAAGAAAAGTATCGCAAGAGTATACTTAGTACCCGGAAAAGGTAATATTACAATCAACAAGAGAAGTATAGATGAGTATTTTGGTTTCGAGACATTGAAGGTTATCGTTCGTCAGCCTCTTACAGTAACAGAGACAACTGACAAGTTCGATGTTATCGTAAACGTACGTGGTGGTGGATACACAGGTCAGGCTGGTGCTATCAGACACGGTATTTCAAGAGCACTCTTACAGGCAGACGCAGACTATCGTCCGGCTCTTAAGAAGGAAGGTTTCCTTACAAGAGATCCGAGAATGAAAGAAAGAAAGAAACCCGGTCTCAAGGCTGCACGTCGTGCTCCCCAGTTTTCAAAGAGATAAGCAGTTATCTGCGAACAAAACGCATACAACAAGCCCCAGAATGCTTGCATTCTTGGGGCTTTTGTTATGCGTTTTTGTTCATTGGAACGCAAGAATGACCGAGGAAATCCGTAGGATTTTCGAGGTTGTTCTTGCGGCGCAGATAACTGTAATATTGTGTGTATTGACAACTGTACAATTTATTATAAAATATAAATATCTGAAGAAGGAATTAATTGCTTTGAAGTAGTTGCGTAATGTGATTTGTTTATGCTTTTTATGCAAGTGAAGAACATAAGCAGAAAGTTTTACAAAAGTTATTTTGATTCAATTGAGACCTTGAAAGCGAGATTTGTCTATCCTTATTGGATTGGCTTTTTTTTGCGTTGCAAAGGTCTTTTTTTCTTCAGATTAATATCAGGTTTGGAGGAAAATCATGAGAAACACAAAAGATTACAGCTTAATTGAAAGGGACAATCTTAAAAACCTTATTTGTGAAAAGACAGGATATTATATCAATGGAAATTGTCTTTTGGTTCAAGCATTTACAAGAAAATCATATTCAGCTGAACGAGGTGGAGAAAACAATGAGATGCTTGAATTTATAGGAGATCAGATTTTAAGCTACTATGTTGTTAAAAGTATTATTAAGCGCAGTGGAGCTTTAAATTCTGATTACGAGTATACATGTAGATTGAGGGAAAACAATCTTACCGGATTAAAACAGGAATTGGTATGCAATGAGGCGCTTGCAAAAATTGTTGATGAATGGGGGATTATTGATTACTTAATTGTTGGCAGAAGTGACTATTCAAATGAGGTTGACAATCAGATAAAAGTTAAAGCAGATTTGTTTGAAGCAATACTTGGTGCAATAGCAGTGGAAAGTAAATGGAATACTAAGGTATTGGAAAGCGCTGTAAATAAAATGCTCTCTATTGATGAAAAGATAAATTCGATTATTGAAACAGAGTACCGACCTGCTCAGTTTGATATTGAGAATGCAATTAATACATTAAAAGAACTGGCAGAACACGGTAGATGTTCGATGCCAAAATATGAATATGGTACACCTGAACATTTGGGATATGATGAAGATGGTAATCCAAGATGGTGCTGTACCTGTTCTGTTATTAGCGAAAAGACGGGCATTACACGTCAGGTTTGGTCTACATCAAAAAAGGCGGCAAAAAAAGCTGCGGCATACTTGGTTTTATGTGATTTATTTGAACTGCAAAATCAATATGGGGTTAATGGCAAGTATACAATATGGCAATTAAAAGATGGTAAACTCATGCCGGATAATATGATGTAATAATAATAAAGCACCGTTTGATAAGATGATTAACTTATCTTGCGATGCTTTTTTTGTTTGTTATGCTATATTCTCAACCCGTCTCGTATGCCTTCTGTAGATTATAAAGAACGCTATCATCTGGCAAATAAATGTTGCCGACCACGAAACCGTGTAGGAAAAATACAGGCACTGCGGCGTGTGATACTGTGGAATCTGAAAAATCGTGTAAATCCAGCCGATTCGTATTCCGCATACACCGATAATCGATATTATCATGGGGACGAGGGAAGCTCCCATGCCCCTAAGGGCACCCGTAGACACATCCATTATACCGCACAGGAAATACGGAATACATATATAAGTAAGACGTACCATACCCCATTTGACGGCTTCTGCAGAATCCGGAATGTAAATGGACAAAAGCGTCGGTCCGAGCAAATAAGCAATGGCAGAAAATGTTGCGCCTGCAACAACTACACTGACAAGGCAGACACCCAAAATCTTTTTAACGCGCTTGTATTTTTGTGCGCCAACGTTACGTCCGATGAAATTAAGGGCACTCTGATGAAACGCATTGAGTACAACGTATACAAAGCCTTCAATATTGGCGGCGGCTGCATTACCGGACATGAGTATGTCGCCGAAGGAATTGATTGACGACTGAATAATAACATTTGATATCGAAAACAGCGAGCCCTGAAGTCCTGCAGGAAGTCCGATTTTCAAAATATCAAAAAGCTGTCTTTTATAAAAGCGCATCTTGGAAAGCATAAGTTTACAGGCGTCCGTTCTGCGCATAAGCGCGCGGACAACAAGGACTGCCGAAATACCCTGTGATATCGTAGTTGCAAGCGCTACACCCGCAACGTTCATATTGAATAGGGTTACAAAAATTACATTGAGCAAAACATTAATTATACCTGCGATTGATAAATAAATGAGCGGTGATTTGGTATCTCCTGCGGCACGAAGGATTGACGCACAGAAGTTATACACCATTATAAATACCGCGCCCGCAAAATAGATTCTCATGTATATGGTGGAGAGCGGCAGTACCGTGTCCGGTGTATTCATAAGCTGTAAAAAGGTTTTTGCAAAACCTACGCCTATAACCGTAACAATAAGACCACTCACAATTGCCGTAGGGAGAGCGGTGTGAATAAGGCGATGAACCGTCTCGGATTTGTCGGCACCAAGTGCATGCGCTACGGTAACACCGGTACCGACGGAAAGACCTATAACTAAATTAACAATCAGATTGGTAATCGAACCGCAGTTGCCTACAACCGCCACGGATAATTCGCCACAATATCTTCCGACAATAACAAGGTCGGCGGCATTGAAAAGCAGCTGCAGTAAGCTTGTAAGTATAATCGGTATTGTATAAAGAATTATATTGGAGAGAAGTGAGCCCTCCAGCATATTTATATTTGTTTTTTTTGTACTGGTCATTTGAAGCATCTCCTGTAGGAATCTTTAAGTTATAGCTTTTTGACACACTGTAATCCAATTGGTATAATATATGAATTAAAAGACCATTGTAACCTCTTGC
>JAZNXQ010000258.1:0-5320 GCA_045593945.1 Lachnospiraceae bacterium
TGTAATAATAATGCTTTTTCACTTGTGTTCATAATATAACCTCTTTTCTAGTCGGTCTTTATATAATAGCACATTAAAAAAAAGAATTCAATCAAACAAAAAATTAAACTTCCTATTTTTGCAGGAATGGTGTATAATACCTTTTATAAAAGGTTTTATATTGTGTTACACATCTTACAGGGATAGATTCTTATCCCCGAATTCCCACACTTAAAATTTAAAGAACTGTGTTGCAGAAGAATGTTGCACAAAATCTTTATATATATGATGACAATACGGAAAGGAAGATATTATGAGTCAGAATTATGACGATATGTCACTTACAGAACTTAAGAGTCTGGCAAAAGAACGTAGCGTTAGTTACGCAAGCACTATGAGAAAAAGTGAGATTATAGAACTTCTTGTAAAGGCAGATGAGGCAGAGGATGCAGGGAAGACAGCAAGAGAAGACCGACTTATAAGAGAACGCAAGGATAAACTTACGGTGGATGAGATTGCACAGCTTGACAGTGGTGAAGTGGCTCACGGTATTCTTGAGGTTATGCCAGATGGTTATGGTTTTATTCGTTGTGAGAATTATATGCCGGGTGAGAATGATGTATATGTATCTCCGGCACAGATTCGTAAGCTTAATTTAAAGTCCGGTGATATTATTGAGGGTAATATAAGAATAAGAACACAGAATGAGAAGTTCGGAGCACTTTTATATGTTAAAAGCATTAACGGTTTTCATCCGATGGAAGCTGTTAAGAGAAAGAATTTTGAAGATTTGACACCGATTTTCCCTGACAGCAGACTTAAACTTGAGAATAGCAGCAGTAAGACGGCTATGCGTGTTGTTGATCTTATTTCTCCTATTGGTAAGGGCCAGCGTGGTATGATTGTTGCACAACCCAAGGTTGGTAAGACAACACTTCTTAAGGAGATTGCACAGTCAATTACCAAGTCATATCCTAATATGCATCTTATCATTTTACTTATAGACGAGCGACCGGAGGAAGTTACGGATATTCGTGAATCTATAGTGGGCAATAATGTGGAAGTTATTTATTCGACATTTGATGAGCTTCCCGAGCATCATAAGAGAGTATCAGAGATGGTGCTTGAGAGAGCAAAACGTCTCGTTGAACATAAGCAGGATGTTATGATTTTGCTCGACAGTATTACAAGACTTGCAAGAGCATACAACCTTACGGTTCCGCCGAGTGGTCGTACATTGTCAGGCGGACTTGATCCGGCGGCTCTTCATATGCCGAAGAAGTTTTTCGGTGCGGCGCGTAATATGAGAGAGGGCGGTAGCCTTACAATTCTTGCAACTGCTCTTGTTGATACAGGAAGCAAAATGGATGACGTGGTTTACGAGGAGTTTAAAGGAACGGGTAATATGGAGCTTGTTCTTGACAGAAAGCTCTCAGAGAAGAGAATTTTCCCCGCCATCAATATTCTTGAGTCGGGTACAAGAAGAGAGGATTTACTTCTTGACAAGGAAGAGCTTGAGGCAGTTTACATCATGCGTAAAGCAACTAACGGTTTGAAACCGGATGAGTCGGTAGAACGCATCCTTGACATGTTTGTCCGTACTAAAAATAATGCAGAATTTGTGCAGATGGTCAAGAAAACAAAGCTGTTGTAAATTTGTAATAAAAGTGCTTGCAATAAATATTTGACTGTGATATAATGATAAAGCTGTTTATGAGAAAGGGACGAAGTATTGATATTTCGTCTAGCATAACTAAGTTAAGAGGTGAAAAACATGAGAGAAGGAATACATCCTAATTACTATCAGGCAAAGGTTACTTGCAACTGTGGTAACGAGTTCGTAGTTGGTTCTACAAAGTCAGAAATCCACGTTGAAATTTGCTCAAAGTGCCATTCATTCTACACAGGTCAGCAGAAGGCTGCTCAGGCTCGTGGTCGTGTAGACAGATTCAATAAGAAGTACGGTTTTGAGTCAAAATAATAATGCAGTAAAGATAAGGTTGGGGTATTATATCTCAACCTATTTTTGCTTTATGGGAAAATGCGCGGGAGGTAATTATGGCAAGAGCGAAGAGAAAAAGCAGATATTCGGGAATTGGAGGACAGGCAGTAATTGAAGGCGTAATGATGCGTAATAAGGATAAGTACGCGGTGGCAGTCCGTAAGCCGGATGGGGAGATAGAGGTTAAGGTAAGCGATTACAAAACCTTGGTTAAGAATAAGAAAATATTAGAATTCCCTATTATCAGAGGAGTTCTTAACTTTATAGATTCGATGGCAGTTGGTCTTAAGACTCTTATGTACTCAGCAAGCTTTTATGAGGAAGAAGAGGTAAAGCCCACTAAGACTGATAAGGCGATGGAGAAGGTGTTTAAGGATAAAGCGATGGATGTCGTTATGTTTCTTACAATGGCGTTCTCAATTGTTTTTGCGATAGCATTATTTATGGTGCTTCCGTATTTTATTTCGAGTTTATTGAGACCGTATATTGAGTCCAACACGCTCATGGCGGTAATCGAAGGTGTTATAAGAATCGGTATCTTTGTGGGGTATGTACTTCTTATCACACTTATGAAGGATATACAGAGACTTTTCCAGTATCACGGCGCAGAGCACAAGTGCATTAACTGTGTAGAGAAAGGCTTGCCGCTTACAGTAAAAAATGTACGTAAGTGCTCTAAACAGCATAAACGTTGCGGAACAAGCTTTTTACTTATCGTAATGGTAATAAGTATCATATTTTTTATGTTTATTCAGACAGAGAGTACTCTTATGAGAGTGGGCTTAAGAATTCTTCTTTTGCCGGTGGTTGCAGGTGTGTCTTACGAGGTTATCCGTCTTGCGGGCAGATGTGACAATATATTTATTAAGATTGTAAGTGCTCCGGGAATGCTTCTTCAGAGACTTACAACAAGAGAGCCTGCCGATGAGATGATTGAAGTTGCAATCAAGTCGGTTGAGGCAGTATTTGACTGGAAGCAGTATCTTTTTGATAACGGATATATCACTGAAAGTCAATATGACAAGCTCAAGGCTGAAGAAGATTTTGAGATGATTTAGGCCGGTGAGCATATGACAGCGATAGAACTTTTAAATGAGGGCAAGAAGGCTCTAATGGAAGTTATAGACGAATATGAGCTTGATGCGTGGTATTTGTTTGAGCATGCTACGGGAATTGCAAGACATGAGTATCTGATGGATTCGCAGGTTGCTGTGCCTGATGAAAAATGTAACATATTCAGAGAATATATAAGTAAGCGTTCTGAGCATATTCCGCTTCAGCACATTCTGGGAACACAGTGGTTTATGGGGTTGGAATTTGAAGTAAATGAGCATGTGTTGATTCCGCGTCAGGATACGGAAGTACTTGTTGAGGAAACGCTCAAAGTACTTAAGGGTGGCGAAAAGGTGCTTGATATGTGTACCGGTTCGGGCTGTATTATCATAAGCCTTGCGAAGAATGCCAAGCTTTCGGAGGCTGTCGGTGCGGATGTATCGGTAGATGCTCTTAGTGTCGCGAGAGCCAATGCAGAGAGACATGACGCAGCTGTAAAGTTTGTGCAGAGTGATTTGTTTACAGAGATTGGCGGTAAAAAGTATGATGTGATAGTATCCAATCCGCCGTATATTGAGACGGAGGAGATTAATCATCTTATGCCGGAGGTTCGTGAACATGAACCGATGCTTGCGCTTGACGGTGGCGCGGACGGACTTGTATTTTATTGCAAGATTATAAATGAGTCCGGCAAGTTTTTAAATGACGGCGGTTATCTTTTGTTCGAGGTCGGACATAATCAGGCGGACGAGGTCTGCAAACTTATGGACGAAGCCGGATTTAAGGATGTTATGAGTATAAAAGACCTTTGCGGAATTAAACGTGTCTGCAAGGGCAGGATATAAAATAAATTTCGGAGGAAGAATAATGTTTGACAAGTTGGAAGATTTGTTGTTCCGTTACTCTGAGGTAATGGAAGAGCTTAACAGTCCTGATGTAACTAATGATCAGACAAGATTTCGTAAGCTTATGAAGGAACAGAGTGATCTCGCTCCCATCGTAGAGGCTTATACAGAATATAAGAATGCTAAGCAGACTGTGGAAGACAGTCTTGCCATGCTTGAGGAAGAGAGCGACGAGGATATGCGCGAGCTCCTCAAGGACGAGCTTAACACTGCAAAGGATCAGATTGAAGAGTTAGAAGGTAAGTTAAAGATTTTGCTTCTTCCCAAAGACCCTAATGATGACAAGAACGTTGTTGTCGAAATCCGTGGCGGTGCAGGCGGTGACGAGGCGGCTTTATTTGCGGCTGAAATCTATCGTATGTATGCTAAATTTGCAGAGGCGAACCGTTGGAAGGTTGAGCCCGTTAACATCAGTGAAAACGGTATCGGCGGTTTCAAGGAATGCGTATTTATGATTACAGGTCAGGGCGCATACTCCAAGCTCAAATACGAGAGCGGCGTACACCGTGTACAGCGTGTGCCCGTAACAGAGTCCGGCGGACGTATCCATACATCTACAATCACTGTAGCGGTTATGCCCGAGGCAGAAGAAGTAGACGTTGTAATCGACGAAAAAGATATCCGTATCGACGTTATGCGTGCGTCAGGTAACGGTGGACAGTGTGTCAACACAACCGACTCCGCAGTACGTCTTACCCACTTCCCTACGGGAATCGTTGTATACAGCCAGACAGAGAAATCACAGCTTCAGAACAAGGCAAAAGCTTTTGCTTTGCTCCGTGCAAAGCTCTACGACATCGAGCAGCAGAAAGCACATGACGCAGAAGCAGAGATGCGTAGAAGCCAGGTCGGAACAGGTGACCGTTCCGAGAAAATCCGTACCTACAACTTCCCGGAGAGCCGTGTAACAGACCACAGAATCAAGCTTACACTTTATAAGCTTAAGGAGATTCTTAACGGCGATTTGGATGAGGTTATTGACAGCTTGATTGCGGCGGACCAAGCTGCAAAACTCGCAAAGATGAACGATTAAGCACGAACGCGACAGAAATAAAAAGACAGGATACGCAAGCTTGCTTGCAGTAGACTGCCTTTTTATTTCTGTCATGTGAGTCAAACGAACCACGAGGAAATGCGTAAGCATTTTTGCGTTGAATGATTGTATTTACAATTATTCCCCCTAAATACCGAGAGATTGGTTTTGAAAAGGGTCTATGTAAAAAAAATCTATTACCAGGTACATTTGCAACGAAATTTACCTCCAATGCATGCTTGTTTAGTACCTTTGGTGCAGGGAAATTTCTCTATACAAAAAAATATCGCCACCAGGTACCAATCCATCGCTATTTATGTACCTGATAATAGAATTATTTTGCATAGA
>JAZNXQ010000259.1:0-3206 GCA_045593945.1 Lachnospiraceae bacterium
GATGTTACTACCGACTTACTTAAAATTCTTGCATTTTCCTTAGTGTCGGCATTAAGAACCTTAACCTCGAAAAGCGCTGTCGCACCTTCACCGTCACCTGCGATTTTTTTACTGAGGCCTGTCATAACTGCGTTAAGTGCCTTGCAAAACTCTTCGTAATCTGCATTCTCTTCGGTAATCTCTGCATTCTCTGCAAGACCGTTTGCCATAAGAAGCACGCTGTCATTAGTTGAGGTATCACCATCAACTGAAATCATATTAAATGTATCGCATACATCAGACTTAAGTGCTTTTGTAAGAAGCTCCTTGCTGATTGCAACGTCGGTAGTTACAAAGCAAAGCATTGTCGCCATATTAGGATGAATCATACCTGAGCCCTTGCACATTCCGCCGATAACAGCAGTCTTACCGCCAACTTCAAATTCATAAGCAACCTGCTTGGATACCGTATCCGTAGTCATAATCGCCTCTGCCGCAAGTGTTCCTGCATCAAGGCTTCCGCTTAAGGTTGCCTTTAATAAAGGAATACCAGCCTTAATCGTATCCATCGGAAGCTGCTTGCCGATAACACCTGTGGATGCAAGTAATACTGCGTCTGCCGGAATTCCTAGGCACTCGCTTGCCGCGTTCGCAGTCTCGAGGCAATAGCCGTAGCCTTCCTCACCCGTACATGCATTGGCAACACCACTGTTTATAACAACTGCCTGAACAAATTCTGACTCCGTAACAACCTTGCTGTCCCATTTAACAGGCGCCGCCTTTACAACATTTGTCGTAAAAGTTCCCGCTGCCTTACAAGGTGCGGTAGAAAAAACCATCGCCATATCTTTTTTCTTATTTTTCTTAATTCCTGCATACACGCCTGTAGCAAGAAAACCTTTTGCAGCCGTAACGCCGCCTTCTATCTTTTTCATATCCGTCATCCTTTCCATAGAATCTCTTTCTTCTATTATAATTAAATAACCGATTTATGCAATCTAAATTTGAATTAAATTGCATAAACTCGTGAATTTTTCATAATTATACATCTGTTATGCATATTATGCAAGCTCTTTTTAATATTTTTGAATATTTTTTAAAATGTGCTTGCATATTTTTGCATGATGATGTATATTGTTAAAAGAGTTTGCAGCGCAAACTTTTTTGGAAACGTAGTTTCCCTTAATGAATAAAAATTTAACAACGCAATATAGGAGGCATTACCAATGAAAGAAAAAGTTATTCTTGCGTACTCAGGTGGTCTTGATACTACCGCAATTATACCCTGGTTACAGGAAAACTACGATTATGATGTAGTTTGTGTTTGTGCAGACGTAGGACAGGGCAACGAGCTTGACGGTTTGGAAGAGAGAGCTAAACTTTCAGGCGCAACCAAATTATACATAGAAGACCTTGTAGATGAATTCGTAGATGACTACGTAATCCCTACAGTACAGGCTAACGCAGTTTATGAGAACAAATATTTACTCGGAACATCTTTCGCAAGACCCGTAATCGCTAAGCGTCTTGTTGAAATCGCTCGTAAAGAGGGCGCTGTTGCCATCTGCCACGGTGCAACAGGTAAGGGTAACGACCAGGTTCGTTTTGAATTAACAATCAAGGCACTTGCTCCCGACCTTAAAATCATCGCTCCCTGGAGATGCAACGATACATGGAAGATGCAGTCACGTGAAGACGAGATTGAATACTGTAAGGCACACGGAATCGACCTTCCGTTCTCAGCTGACAACAGCTACAGCCGTGACCGTAACCTCTGGCACATCAGCCACGAAGGTCTTGAGCTTGAGGACCCGGCTAACGAGCCTAACTACGATCACTTACTTGTTCTCGGTGTTTCACCCGAGAAGGCTCCCGACGAAGGCGAGTATGTAACACTTTCTTTTGAAAAGGGTGTTCCCACAGCAATCAACGGCGAGAAGATGAAAGCATCTGACATCATCCGTAAGCTTAACGCACTCGGCGGCAAGCACGGTATCGGTATCGTTGATATCGTTGAGAACCGTGTTGTTGGTATGAAGTCACGTGGTGTATATGAGACACCCGGCGGAACAATCCTTATGGAAGCTCATACACAGCTTGAGGAGCTTATCCTTGACCGTCCTACACTTTCATACAAAAAGCTTGTTGCTAACGAATTTGCTAACCTTGTATACGAAGGCAAATGGTTCACACCTCTTCGCAAGGCACTTCAGGCATTCGTTGAATCCACACAGGAGCAGGTAACAGGTGAAGTTAAGTTCAAGCTTTACAAGGGCAACATCATCAAAGCCGGTACAACTTCTCCGTACTCACTTTACAGCGAGTCACTTGCAAGCTTCACAACAGGTGAGCTTTATGACCACCACGACGCAGAAGGCTTCATTAACCTTTTTGGTCTTTCAATGAAGGTTCGCGCAATGAAGGAAGCAGAATTGAATAAATAAGTACATAAATAAAATAAGAAATCCCGGGTGCATCTTGGCAACCCGGGATTTCCCGTTTATAACTCCCTGTTTAATTTATATTTTTTATTTTGTTACGTTTACCGGAATCTTGTACTCAAGTCCCCAGCCCCTAACCAAAACATAATCAACTTCTGTGAGGTCGATGGGCTTCTCGAAAGTATAAACATTGTAATAATACTCATAATCCATATTATTTGTTGATGAGCCTTTACTTCCGCTCACAGTACCGTACTCCGCAACACTGCCGTCCTTCTTCACAACCCTAACAGCATAGCCACCTCTTGTTTCCTCTGTTTCAGGATCACCTGTAGCTCCGGTTTTAAAAACTCTACCGTTTCTTTCATAATATGTGTATCCTATACCCTCCGGATATGTTTTTCTCAAAAGCTCATCGCCCATTGTAACAATTGATATCGGAGAAAGTCTGATTTCCGTCAAGGTTTCAAGTTTTTCCATACCAGCTGTATTCTCAAATGTAAATACAAGATCATTAATCGGCTTGGTAAGCTCTAAGGTTCCATAGATTCTCTCCAAGTTATCCACCGATTTTACACTGTTATTCTCCATGTACTTCTTATCTGTAAGAATAATCACATCTCCCTGCGTCAAAGAAAAATCATTAATCTTTTTACTATTAATATACTGAATAGGATGTACATTTGCAACAATACAACCCTGATGGCCCTCTGCATTTAAATCTAAATCATCATCAGAAGTAATCCAACTGAAATTAACAGTCTCTTTTCCTTTTAAGATAAACCT
>JAZNXQ010000260.1:0-28447 GCA_045593945.1 Lachnospiraceae bacterium
TCTCATAGAGGCGTTTTACCGTGTGCGCAATTTCAAAATAATTGTGGTCGTTATGTCCGGAATACAGCGACTTATGTAAATGGTAGTTGGTTACAGAGTGCAAAGTATTCTCATTTGCCCAACGTATATAGTCGCCGTGAATTACCTCACCCATAAGCCAAAAATCCGGCTTTACTTCATTTGCAACATGACGAAGCGCCTTCATATAATCAAAATCAAGCACATCCGCCGCATCCAGGCGGATACCGTCTATATCAAACTCTTTTACCCAAAAACGAATTACGTCACAGATATAATCACGGACTTCGTGATTTTTCTGATTGAGCTTAACCAGCAGGTTGTAGCCACCCCAATTATCATACGAAAAACCGTCGTTATATTCGTTGTTGCCCCAGAAATTCACATTGCAGAACCATCCGGCATATCGGGACTGCTCGCGATTCTGTTTCACATCCTTAAATGCGAAGAAATCACGACCTACATGATTAAATACACCGTCCAAAATAACTCTGATTCCTTGCGAGTGACATTCCTTAACAAAGTTAGTCAGGTCTTCGTTAGTTCCGAGACGACTGTCAAGCTTCTTGTAATCGGTGGTTTCATAACCGTGTCCGACCGATTCAAAAAGCGGTCCGATGTAAATTGCGTTACATCCGATACCTTTAATGTGTGAAATCCACGGAACTAATGTGTTTAAGCGATGCTCGGGTTCGCTGTAAGAGTTCTCCTTCGGAGCGCCCGTAAGTCCAAGCGGATAAATATGATAAAATACGGCTTCGTCATACCATGCCATATGTGTACCTCCTGAAAAATAAGTAATATTTTATATTATATAAAAAAAATCACAAAAAAGCAATTTGTAATAGAGTTGCAAGTAAATTTTGTGTGTGATATAATTTTTGATGGCAATATAAAATGTGGGCAAGACTTTTGTACATACAGCTAATAATATGGAGGCAGAAAGATGACTGAAGATAAAAGACATAATATACTTTCTAAATATATGAAAGGCAGTTGGACATTTTTTTGTATTATTGCTTTTTTAATGTTTCTTTTTTTTGTCGGCGGTCAATATTTAATGCCGGATGAACGTGACAAAATATCAATGGATTGCTATGAGTTTGAGGCAGAGTGGTATCAGATTAAGAATGACGGTGAGAGGCTTCCTATAGAGTTTCCGGGGAAAGTTGAGGCACAGCGCGGAGAGGTCGTTACTTTTGTGACTACTTTGCCGACAGATATATACACAGGAGAGTGCTTGTGCTTTCGTTCAGTTTGGCAGGATGTTGACATATATGTTGATGGTGTTCTGAGGGAAAGTTACAGCACAAAGGATTCAAGATTATACGGTACCAATAGTGCTTTCCGCTATATTTTTCTTGAACTTAGTGAGTCGGATGCAGGCAAGGAACTTACATATAAGTTTTCAAGTGATTCAAAGTATGCCGGTGTAACACGCTTAATCAGAAGAGGCGACAGAACAGCAATTCTGATTAATCTTATAAAAGAATCGGGGCTTAGAACGGGGATAGCCGTATTTCTTATGCTGATGAGTCTTTTCTCAATCATAGTGTGTGCGATTTTAAAGTATGCATATAAGAAGAATCTTCCGCTCAGATATCTTGCATGGACTATATTTTTGTGTGCACTTTGGATGTTGTCAGAGATTGAGTTCAGACAGATTTTATTTAGAAATGTATCAATATTAACCAACTATACATATTGGACGCTAATGTTAATTTCGATACCGTTGTTGTCTTATTTGAATGAAATACAGGACGGACGTTATGCGAAGCTGTACAGTATTCCGATGGCATATTCCATGTGTATTTTTGTGGTTGGTACAACATTACAGGTGTTTGATGTAACACAATTTGTAACACAACTTCCGTTTATTCATGCGAGTACGTTTATTTCGCTTGCAATTCTTATCGGCACCATAACTCTTGATGTTTTTAAAAACAGAATTAAAGATTATGTGGCGGTAGGTATCGGTATTTACGGCTTGTTGTTTACCGCTATTCTTGAAATCTTGCTGTATTATATAGGAACAAGCTTATCTCTCGGTACTGTATTGGCAGTCGGTTTGCTGTTCCTTCTCGTTATGGCTATTATCAAGACCGGACAGGATCTGGCAAGGGCAGAACGTATAAAACAGAAGGCGGTTATGGCAAAAGAAGCTCAGGCACAGTTTCTTGCCAATATGTCGCATGAAATTCGTACCCCCATTAATGTTGTTGTCGGTATGAATGAGATGATTTTGAGAGAGGCGGAGAAGGATTCTGTTAAGGAATATGCACACAATATTCAAAATGCAAGCAATATGCTTCTCGGACTTGTAAATGACGTACTTGATTTTTCGAAAATCGAATCGGGTCAGCTTGAGCTTGTTGAGGATACTTATAATCTTGCTTCACTTCTTAAGGATGAATTGCTCATGCTTAACGCAAGGGCAAAAGGAAAGCCTATAGTTACGAAAGTTGTTGTTGATCCTGAAACACCGATAAGACTTTACGGAGATGAGCTTCGTATTAAACAGATTCTTACGAATTTGATTTCTAATGCCGTTAAGTATACCAAGGAAGGTAATATTACGATAAGAACCTTTTTTAATTGGCTGGATGGTGAGACAATAGCGTTGTGCTTTTCGATAATTGATACCGGTATGGGCATTAAACAAGAGGATTTATCTAAATTATTTGACAGTTTTATGCGCCTTGAAGTTGAAAAGAATAGGAATGTAGAGGGTACAGGACTTGGTCTTAACATTGTAAAGAAACTGACTGATATAATGGGCGGAAACATCGCTGTTGACAGCGAATACGGTAAAGGTAGTACATTTACGGTGTCTATCCCGCAGAAAGTTGTAGATGAAGCGCCTATAGGCAATTTTGAAGCATCAGTTAAGTCCGGAAGAAAATCAATGAAGTCTGCTGAAAAGACTTTTACGGCACCGAATGCCAATATACTTGTTGTTGATGATAATTCAATGAATCTTTCTTTGATGAAAGGCTTGCTTAAACGTACGCAGATTAATGTTGATCTTGCGTCGGGAGGAATGGAATGCCTGGAGTTAACAAAGAAGAAGCTTTATAACATTATTTTGATGGACCATATGATGCCGGAACTCGATGGTATAGAGACACTTAATATGCTTCGTGCAGATGCAGAAAATCTGAACAGGGAAACAAAAGTTATTGCGCTGACAGCTAATGCTATTGCGGGATGTCGGGAGATGTATCTCGGGTTTGGATTTAATGATTATGTTTCAAAACCTATTCAGGCAGATAAACTTGATGCATTGCTTTTGCAGTATTTACCGAGAAATTTGGTCTATATGGACGGAGAACAGGATAGAAAGGATGAAGATGAATTGATTTGGCCTAAGGAATTACTTGATATTAACAGAGAAACAGGACTTTCATATTGCATGGAGTCAGAGGAACTTTATAAGGAAATGTTACAGGCTTTTTGCGAGCAGGTAAGTGAGTACAAGCCGCAACTTGATGAGTATTTTAATAATAAAGACTGGGAACAATACGCGATTATTGCGCATGCACTCAAAGGCAATGCACTCAATATAGGTGCGGTTGAGTTTTCAGGCCTGTCTAAAAAGCATGAATTTGCGGGTAAAGAGTGTAATGAGGCATTTCTTTTAAAAGAATATCCGATTTATGTGGAAGTACTTGATAAACTCGTGGATAAGATAGAAAAAATGTAGGAATATTTATGAAATGTCACGAAAGGTGAGTGCAAATAAGAAAAAACTCCTATTTAATTAAAAATATCTTGTAAATTCTCAGAATATTTTGTATAATTTTAATATGGGTGCTTTTGGAGGAAAAATCATGGAATTGGCTAATCTGTTTCAATTTGCTGCTGATAATTCTCTCGAGATGATAATGGTTTTTAATGATTTCGGGAGGATTGCTTATGCCAATAAAAGGGCTAAAGAGCTTACGGAATTTGAGGACGATTTGTGCGGAAGCTATATTTCGGACATTTATCCGGGGCTTTTCCCGAAAGATGTTCGCGTTGAAGATGCAGAGGTAACGATAGGCGAAATATACGATGGTATGGCATATCGTAAGAATAAAACATGTTTTCAGACAAGAGTTAAGGTTATGGAGTATGAGTCGCAATATATATGTGTTGCACGTGATACTTCAAAAAGAATCTCATTGGAGAAAAAGCTTGCTTTGGCAGAGCAGGAAGCAAAAGAAGCACTTAAAGTGAAATCTGAATTCGTGGCTAATGTGACACATGAACTCAGAACACCCGTTAACGGAATACTAGGTAACACGAAAGAACTTATCAGCAGGGAATCTGATGATGATAAACTCAAGCTTTTGGCACTTGTAGAGCGCGGGTGCAGGGATATGAATTCGATTATTAACAATATTCTGGATTTTTCCAAGCTCGAAGCAGGAAAGTTTATTTTAGAAGAACGCAAATTTGAATTTGGTAATATGATTGATTATGTCAGAAGCAATCATATTAACAGAATTACTGAAAAAGGATTGGAGTTTTCGATAACTGTTTCGCCCGAAATACCGAAGTTTGTCGTTGGTGATGAACTAAGAATTGTTCAGATACTCAATAATATGATATCCAATGCGTATAAGTTTACTTCAGTAGGAGAGATACATGTCGAAGTTGTAAAGACAGCGCAGTCGGGTGCGAAGATAGAGTTGTTTTTCGTTGTAATAGATACCGGAATCGGTATAGCAAAGGCCGATCAGGACAAGCTTTTTAAAAGTTTTTCGCAGGTGGATGCATCGATTTCCAGAAAGTACGGAGGCACAGGACTGGGGCTTAGTATATGTAAGGAGCTTGTTGAACTTATGGGTGGCGCAATTCATGTTAACAGTGAAGTCGGCAAGGGTACGGTATTTTCGTTTAATCTGTGGGTAAAGATTCCGGAAGAGGATTATCTGATACAAGGACAGAATTTGCAGGACGGTTTAAATGAATACGTTACGGAACATGATGACCGCCAGACTATTATTAATAAGTTGCAGAATTTAATGAATGATGATTCGGGGGACAAGATAAAGATTTTTGGTGAGGCTGCGAATTTGGAGGAGCTTGATAAGAAGCTTACAAAACTAATTCTCAGTATGGAAATGGACAACTGGGAGAAGGCGGAGATGTTTGTCGAATCGATAAAAGAACTTACAGAGGAAGCACCGAGGGAGATAAAGAGTGCCGCATTAAGACTTAAGATGGCGGTACAAAAAGGGGACTACGAAAAGGCTGTTGCAGCTTATGAGTTGCTTAAAAACTCGTTGCAGCAGATATAATGGAGGCTACATATGGCAGATAGCAGTACTTATAAAGAAGTCCCACGTATTTTAATTGTAGATGATGTGGAAGCAAACAGGTTTGTTTTACGAGGAATCATAGAGGATATGGGATATCAGCCCGTGCTTACCGAGAATGGTATGCAGGCGTTAAAGATGATGCAGTATATAAAGCCGCGTCTTATCATTCTTGATATAGCGATGCCCGGAATGGATGGATATGAGGTGTGTGAAAAGATAAAAGGTGATGCAGAACTTAGAGACATACCGATTATCTTCATTTCTGCATATGATGATGCCGAAGATATTGTAAAGGGATTTGAACTTGGAGGTGCAGATTACATTACTAAGCCTTTTATTCCGGAGGTTGTAAAGGCACGAGTAAGAATGCACATCAATTTATATGAGACTAACAGAAGTATGGCAGAAGCAAATCGTCAGCTTCAGGTATCTATTAGTGAGCAGATGAAGCAGATGGAGGCAGTCAGAAAGAGTGTTTTGTATGCTCTTATCCGTGTTGCCAGAGAGAATGCCAATTATGATGAAGAATATATGGAGAGACTCTGCTATAACAGTAGGATGCTTGCAGAGGCAATGCAGTTGTCTTCAAAGTACGGTTCACTGATTTCGGATAATTATATTGATATGATAGAGCTTGCCGCACCGCTTTGCGATTTAGGGAATTTAGCGGTTCCTACAGATATATTGCAAAAAAAGGGCAGTTTAACGGAAGAAGAGAATCAGGCAATGCAGAGGCACACGGTTATCGGTGCAAGAATTATGAAGGATGTTGCAGAGCTTGGTAATTATAACAGCTTTGTTAATATGTCCATGGAGATTGCCAATTACCATCATGAAAACTGGGACGGAAGCGGTTATCCTGAAGGGAAAAAGGCTGATGAGATTCCGATTCCTGCTCAGATTGTTGCTGTGGCCGGTGCATATTGCGCACTTACTTCTGACAGAACATACAGAGCTGCGTTTGGTATGGAAGATGCAATGAAGATTATGGAGATGGATTCAGGTAAGAAATTTAATCCGGATATCTTTTCAATTATGAAAAAAATAGCAAGACAGCTTCGTTAAACAACAACTTTTAAGATTGGAAGGACAAAGGTACATGCGACGAATAAAAGTTTTAGTTGTTGAAGATTCAATAGTATTTGGGAAGCTTTTGGTACAGGGGTTAAGTGAAGATCCGATGCTTGAAGTGGTTGCACTTGCCAAGGATCCGTTTGAAGCCAGAGATGCAATTTTAAAATATCAGCCGGATGTTATGACTTTGGATATTGAACTTCCGAAGATGGACGGTATTGAGTTTTTGAAAATGCTTATGCCGCAACATCCGCTTCCTGTAATAGTTATAAGTACTTTAAGCAACAGAGTATTTGATGCACTTAATGCCGGAGCAGTGGATTTTGTAGCTAAACCTGTCGGAGTAGGAGTGCATCAGCTTGAAGCATTTATTAAGAATGAGCTTCCGGTGAAGATTAAAATTGCTTCAGTTGCAAGAGTGAACGGAGTCAAAAGTAACACAATAGAATTTTCAAAACAGCCGCTTGTAGGAAAGTCAAAAGATGTAGTGATTGCCATCGGGGCTTCTACCGGAGGGCCTGAAGCGATAGCGGCTGTACTTAGTGAATTTGGAACAGAGATTCCGGGGATTGTTATGGTTCAGCATATGCCGCCGGGATTTACGGAAATGTATGCACAACGATTGGACAAACGTTGCAAGATACGTGTAAAAGAGGCAAAAACAGGAGATATTGTTGTACCGGGACAGGCACTTCTTGCACCTGCAGGTGATTCGCATATGCAACTTGTAAATGCGAATGGTGTTATGCAGGTTGTAGTTAAGAAGGGCGAAAGAGTCAGTGGCCATATGCCATCAGTGGATGTTTTGTTTACTTCGGTTGCCGAAGTCGCTAAAGACAGGGCAGTCGGTATTATATTAACAGGTATGGGAGGAGATGGAGCTAAGGGACTTCTGGCCATGAAGAAGGCAGGAGCGAGGACTATTGGGCAGGACGAATCAACTTGTGTCGTATATGGTATGCCTAAAGTAGCATATGATAGCGGCGCGGTAGAATTCCAGGAAAAATTGTCCGATGTAGCCAAACGAACGTATGCAATACTAAGTAAAATGTAGATGGCGGAAAGGAAAATATTATGAAGATTTTATTAGCAGAAGACGATTTTGTAACAAGAAAATTTATGGCGGGATTTTTATCAAAATACGGTGAGTGTGATGTTACGGTAGACGGAATGGAAGCTGTGGATGCTTTTATGATGGCACTTGAAGATGATGAACCGTATGATTTAGTGTGTCTTGATATCATGATGCCGGTTATGGACGGGTATCAGGCACTTGTGGGAATCCGTAATTTGGAGAAGGAACGGAATATTCCACAGGAGAAAGCTGCAAAGGTTATTATGACCACAGCACTTAATGATGAACAAAATGTCAAAATGGCGTTTGAACTTGGGTGTACAGTATACTCGGGTAAGCCGATTGATCAGGAGAGATTTGAACAGGCATTAAAAAAATTCGGTCTGGTATAGAGAAAGGAGCAATAAATGGCAGGAGATTTTGATACGCAGGGAATGCTTGACGTATACCTGTTTGAGAACAGTCAGCTGCTTGAAAGGCTTCAGGACATTGTGCTGGAACAAAAGGATGAAGAGTGCTTTGACGAGGATGCCATTAACGAAATATTCCGTACAATGCACACGATAAAGGGCTCTTCGGGCGTTATGATGTTCGATGAAATCACAAAGGCATCACATAAGCTTGAAGATGTGTTTTATTATCTCAGAGAGTCTAAGCCTACAAATGTGCCGCATCTTGAACTGGTTGAGCATGTTTTGCAGGTGGCAGATTTTATTACGGCTGAGATGATGAAGATTCAGGACGGTGGAACACCTGACGGTGATGCAGGAGAGATTGTTGCGGCAGTTGATGCATTTCTGACGAAGATAAAAAGCGGTGACGGTGAGCAGGAAAAGAATATCAAGGAGAATGTGTACGTTGCACCTCAGCAATTTTATATTGCTCCGATGGCAACAAGTGCAAGTCATTTCTTTAAGATTTATCTGACTTTTAATCCTGATGTTCAGCTTGCTAATATACATGCATATAAGATTGTATATTCGCTTAAGGAAATTGCCGAGGATTTACTGCATTATCCGGAAGATATTGTTTCGGATGTGAACAGTGAGAAAGAAATCTTAGACAATGGTTTTAAGATTTTATTACAGGCACAGTGTAGTGAGGATAAGCTTCATGAGCTTATTCAGGTAGGATATGAACTTCAGAAAGTTGATATTTACGAATGTAGTGCAAGCGAATTCCAAAAGGGCTTTGACAGCTTTGGTACAGAGATAAGAATTGAGGGAGAACAACAACCGGCAGAAGGAACAGAAGTTAAGCCGGAACCTCAGGAGGTTCCTAAACAGGCACCAAAAACCATGGCACCCGGTGATTTCGTCATTGAGTCCAAGGAAGTCGGTAAAGGAAAGAAGCTTGCAAAGGACAAGCCTAAAAAGCAGGAAAAAGCGACATTTATCAGTGTTGATGTTCAAAAGATGGATGTACTTATGGATTTGATCGGAGAGCTTGTTATAGCGGAATCCATGGTGCTTCAAAGTTCGGATTTGAAGGTTCCGGGACTTTCACTTGAGAATTTTAATAAGTCGGCAAGACAGATGTCGAAGATATCAACGGAGCTTCAGAATGCAATCATGAGTATGCGAATGATGGCGCTCACGAATACGTTCCAGAAGATGAATCGTATTGTATTTGATGTATCCAGAAAGCTCGGTAAGGATATTGAATTTGAGATGATTGGTGATACAACAGAGGTTGATAAGAATGTAATAGAGCATATAGCAGACCCGCTTATGCACCTTGTAAGAAACTCTGTTGACCACGGAATAGAGATGCCTGATGAACGTGCGGCAAAAGGTAAGACTGAGAAGGGCAAGGTTACCTTGAAGGCAAAGACTGAGTCAGGCAAAGTTTGGATTAGCGTTCAGGATAACGGCAAGGGTCTTAACCGTGAAGCAATTATTGCTAAGGCAAGAAAGCAGGGGCTTCTAGATTATTACAAACCGGACAGTGCTTACACGGATAAGGAAGTCTACCAGTTTATTACGCTTCCCGGTTTTTCTACCAAAGAACAGGTTACGGAGTATTCGGGACGAGGTGTTGGTATGGATGTAGTAGTATCCAATATCAAGGCAATCGGAGGAACTCTTGAGATAGAGAGTACACCCGGACAGGGAAGTGCAATGATTATGAAGATACCGCTTACACTTGCAATAATCGATGGAATTGTAATGCGTGTATGTAATTCTTCATTCGTTATTGAGACTAATGCGGTGCAGGAATTTATCGGAGTCAAAGAGGATATATTTAATAAAAATCCGGGCGGAGACGAATTCGTTATGATACGTGGCGAAGCTTATCCGGTAGTTCGTGTGGGAGAGCTTTACAAGGTTGAAGGATATAATCCCGAGATGCAGGAAGGCATGTTGATTGTCGTTAATGTGGAAGATAAGAAATTATGTCTTTTTGTTGATGAACTTGTGGGCAAGCAGGAAATCGTTGTTAAGCCGATTCCTGAATATATCAAGAAGATAAAAGGTCTGTCAGGTTGTACACAGCTTGGAGACGGAAGCATCGCTCTTATTTTAGATGCAAACGGACTTGTGGATTACAAATCATAAAACAGAAAGGAAAAGGTATATATGAGCGTGCAGGCAGAAACACAGCAGGATACATATGTAACCTTTTATTCGGGGAATGAGTGTTTTGCACTTGAGATTCAGTATGTAAACGAAATTATTGTTTATCAGGAAATAACACAGATTCCCGAAAGTGAAGATTACATAAAAGGTTTGATTAACCTTAGAGGTAAGATTATACCGGTTATGGATGTCAGACTCCGCTTTAAGCAGGAACCAAAGGAATACACTGACAGAACCTGTATTATTATTGTCAATGTAAAAGGTACGGTAGCCGGACTTATAGTTGATAAAGTAGCTGAGGTTGTAAAGATTACGCAGGAGGATATCTTAGAACCTCCTACACTCGGCAACGAGGATAAGTCACAGAACAGATATGTATATGGTATTGGTAAGGTCGGAGACAGTGTCAAATTGTTACTTGATCCGGACAAATTGCTTAAAGATGAAGATTTGTCAGTCACAGAGCAGACAAATGAAGAGAATGCAGAAGAAGGAGAATAAAAGGTTATGAAAATTTCAAAAAGTATGAAAATAACAACGCAGTTGTTAATTGGCTTTATTGTAATGGATATAGTAATGATTATGTCTTTATATGTTGGATATACATCAGCAAGCAAGATGCTTACGGTGGCTGATCCGGAAGCTTATTTAAGTAAATATGCATATACAACGGCACTTTTCTTTATTCTTATGATAGTTTGTACAAGCGGAATTGCGATTACACTACTCGGTACAATCAAAAAAGCTTTTGCTGAGATTAATAAGGCATCAAGTGCATTGGCGTTGGGTAAAACAGATATTACTCTTAAGAAAATGGGTAGCAATGAATTCGGAAAGCTTATCAATGATATTCAGGCAATCGTTGATAATATTGATGAACAGGCAAAGGTTGTACAGGAAGTTGCAGACGGTGATATGACAGTGGTTGTTGAGCCTAAGTCAGAGGATGATACATTAGGTAATGCTCTTAAATTATTGGTGGAGCGTAACAGCAATGCAATTAGTAATGTAAAAGATGCGGCACATCAGGTATCTGTGGGCGCGGGGCAGGTTTCAAATGCCAGCGAGGCTTTGGCAGAAGGTTCAACAGAGCAGGCAAGTGCTATTCAGCAGATTACGGCATCTATCGTGGATGTTGCAGAGAAAACAAGAAATAATGCCGAACAGGCAAATGCAGCAGCTGATTTGGTAAGTAAAGCAATCGAATCCGTAAAAGAAGGCAATAAGGAAATGAAGGAAATGATTGTTGCGATGGATGATATCAATAATTCATCCGAAAGAATTTCCAAGATTATAAAGGTTATTGATGATATTGCATTCCAGACAAATATTCTTGCGCTTAATGCTGCTGTTGAAGCAGCAAGAGCAGGGGAAGCCGGTAAAGGTTTTGCAGTTGTTGCTGATGAAGTAAGAAACCTTGCAGCGAAGAGTGCTTCAGCTGCATCTGAGACAGAAGAGATGATAGAAGACTCTATTCGTAAAGTTGTAGCAGGCGGTATAATTGCAGGCGAAACAGCAAAAGCCTTGGAGGAAATTACTAAGGTTGTTGAACAGAGTGAAAAACTCATTGTAGAAATTGCAGAGGCATCAAATTATCAGGCTAGTGCAATAGCTCAGATTGATCAGGCGGTAGAGCAGGTATCACAGGTTGTACAGACTAACTCTGCAACAAGTGAAGAGTGTGCAGCAGCAAGCGTTGAGCTTACAAATCAGGCAGCAAGAGTAAGTAATCTTATTTCGATGTTTAAGCTTGAGAAAGAAGAGACTCTTTAAGAAATATAAAAAAGCATACCGGTTTAACTCCGGTATGCTTTTTATGCAAATTGCAGGAGGTTTTGTATGGAAAAACTTATTTATGATAATGGCAACAGAAGAAAAACAGAGATTTTCCTGATGTTCATATATACAATTTATTCCGTTTATATGATTATGGCAGTTGTAAGACGAGGTTGGGACAGTTGGGTTGAATACGCTTTGATTACAGGTCTGTTTTGTGCATGGCTTATATGTGTAAGCAAATGCAGGGATTATTTGTTTAGAGTAAAGTTATCTGTTGCAATTATGCAGACGGGAGTTATAATTTACACTCTTTGTTCAGACGGTATTTCATTGGTGCTTCCTGTGTTTGCGGCTTTTGTAGTGTTTGTTGGATTATACGGAGAAAGTACGGTTATTTATTATACTGTATTTTCTACGGTGATTATATTTTTTGTACATGGTTTTATTATTAAAGATGTTCCGCTTTCAACAACGGATGATATTTTACTGTTTTTGTCACAGATTGGGAATCTGTTTTTGCTTGAATATGTAATGTATGTTTGGGTAAAAAGAAACAGTGACGGTAGTGAAAGGCTTTTGAGAGCAATTGAAGAATTAAAAGAAGTCGAGAACAGAAAAGATGATTTCCTTGCGAATGTAAATCATGAAATAAGAACACCTATTAATACAATATGCGGTATCAGTGAAATAATTTTAAAAGAAGATTTACCTGATAATATAAGAGAAGATATTGTAAATATACAGCTTGCCGGACGCAACCTTACAACGGCGGTAAGTGATATTTTGGACTTTTCCGAATTGCAGTCGGGGAATATTGCACTTGAGGAAGAGGCATATAACATTACATCTACAATAAATGACATTATAAATATGGCAACAGCCAGAAAAAATGATAAACAGCTTGAACTTATTGTAGATTGTGATGCCACGCTTCCAAGTGTATTACAAGGCGACGAGAAAAAAATCCGAAGAGTAATCATGAATCTTGTGGACAATGCCATTAAGTTTACAGATTCCGGTTTTGTAAGTATTTCAATCGGTTACAGGAAGGAATCTTACGGTATAAATCTTATGGTTGCGATTAAAGATTCGGGAATCGGTATGGATGAGAACGGCCTTGAACAGTTGTTTGTAAGCTTTAATCAGGTAGATGCAAGCAGAAAACGTCAGGAAGGCGGTCTTGGACTAGGTCTTGCAATTTCACATGCTCTTGTGCATAAGATGGGCGGTGTTATTACCGTTAAGAGCAGAACCGGGCGAGGAACGACAATTAAATTTGTGGTACCACAGAAGGTGCTAGATGAAACACCTGTTGCGGCAATTGACAATAAAACAGAAGTCAATGTTGCCGTATATATTGATATGGAACAGTTTGATATTGTTGCAATTAGGGACGAGTATTCAAATAGTATTATGAATATGGTTGACCAGCTTAAAGGTAAGTGCCATATATGTAGGAATTTTGCCGAATTACAGAGGCGTGAAAAAATAGATGATTTTTCACATGTGTTTATCAGTTTGGCGGAGTATAGCCGCGATAAACAGTATTTTGATGAACTCTCAGACAGGACAAAACTTGTAGTTGTACTTGATCGTTTTGAAGAAAAAGAGGTAGATAATAAAAAAATATTAAAGATTATCAAACCTTTTTATATACAGACAATTGTAAAGGTACTTAACGGACTTTATGATACACCGGGTAAAATAAAAACAGAAAACACGAATCGTTTTACAACAAAAGGTGTGCATGTACTTGTTGTCGACGATAATAGGATGAATCTCAGGGTAATAGAGGGTCTTCTTTCTAATTACAAAATTAAGGTAACTTCAGCAATGAGCGGAGCGGAAGCTATTGAGAAGATGACGGCAGCGGATTATGATTTTGTATTCATGGACCATATGATGCCGGAAATGGACGGTGTGGAGACGATGCATCGCATCAGAAGAATACCGGGCACTTACTATCAGAAGGTACCGATTGTTGCGCTTACAGCCAATGCAGTTGCCGGAACACGTGAAATCATGCTTGCTGAAGGGTTTGATGATTTTCTTGAAAAACCCATAGAAAGATCAGTGCTTGAAAGAGTTTTAAAGAGACAGATAGTGCCGGAGAGAATTATTTATGGTGAAAGCACAGGTGAGATAAGCGCGGAGGTAAGCAACAATGATTCAAAAGATAATGAGTCACTTGCTGCCCTTGGAATAGATGTCTCAAAAGGAATTCTTTATTGCAATGGTGAAGAGAACTTTTTCAATGTATTAAAAGGCTATTGCGAGGATGGCGACGAGATTGGTAAGTTTGCTGCTTCGTCATTTGAGAAACAGGATTGGAAGAATTATACGATAGCGGTTCACGGAATAAAAGGAGCCATGAGAAGTATCGGTGCGGATGTAATTTCAGAACGTGCGGCGCTTCTTGAACAGGCAGGAAAAAAAGAACTTATTGAGTATATTATGGAGCATCATGCGGACTTTATGGAGGCATATAATGTATTTTTCGAAAGACTCCGTAAGAGCAAATTCATAAATCCTCAAAATGATGATTCTCATGACGAAAAAGAAAAAATCTCAGAATTGCCGGTACTTGCTGAAGAAGAATTCGAAAGAATTGTTTCGGAAATGGAACAGGTGATGTATTCTTTGGATGGTGAAAGGCTTGCAGGATACATTACAGAGCTTCAGAAGTATCAGTACTCCGGAAAAGAATTAAAGGATTTGCTTGAGCCGATACATAGGAAGATAGAAATGTCGGATTATATTTCGGCGGTGGAAAGTGTAGTGAGAATTAAGAATAAACTGTCAGACAGGGAGAGATAGCATATGTGGAAAAAAATAGTCCGATTAGTGCGGGGGGAGGATTGTGACTTACGCGAAAGAATGCTTAGAACCATTGTACTTGTGGGCGGTTTGGCTGCTATTGTCGGCATGGTCGAGATATTTGTGCTTATGCATATGGCAAAAGGGATACTTCCGTTTCTTGTTCTGATGCTTTTTACAATGGTGGTATGTCTTGTTGCAGCGTTTAAATATCATAAGTATGATTTTGCTGCGGGGCTTTTGGGAATTGTTATTATTGTTATAGTATTTCCGGAATTATTCTATGCAAAAGGCGGGGCGGTAAGCGGAGCTTCAATATGGCTGACTTTAGGTATAATGTATATTTTTGTAATGTTTTCGGGTAAAAAACTTTGGTTTTATCTGGCTTTATGTCTTTTATCTTATGCGGCAACGTATATTGTGGCATACTATTTTCCGGAGACAGTTGCAATAATGCCGTCACAGAAAGCCATGTATATAGATTCATATTTTTCGCTTGTTGTTGCAGGCCTTGTTGGCGGAATTATCTTAAAAATTCATTTGCTTGCTTTTGATGAAGAACATAAGCTTAATATCAGGCAGAAAGAAGAGATTGAGCAGACGAGTAATGCCAAAAACATATTTTTTGCTAATATGAGCCATGAAATAAGAACACCTATTAATACAATTATAGGTCTTAACGAGATGATTTTGCGTTCTGATGCGGATGCACGGACAAAGGAATGTGCACAGGATATTCAGCTTGCAAGTACAATGCTTCTTAGCCAGGTTAATGATATCCTTGATTTATCTCAGATGGAGATGAAAATGATGCGAATTCTTCCGCTGGAATATAAAACAGTGGGATTATTCGGTGATTTGGTGGAAATGATTCGTGCCAGGATGGAAAAGAAAAAGCTTATGCTTTATCTTGATATTGACAAAAATCTTCCGACATCATTACTTGGTGATGAAAAACGTTTGAAACAAATATTTTTAAATATTCTTGATAATGCCGTAAAATATACGGAAGAAGGTTCTGTTACGTTGTCTGTACATGGTGAAAAGTGCAGTGAAAACGAAGTCATGTTAAAGGTTATGGTTTCCGATACGGGAATCGGAATCCGAAAAGAAGATGTGGGACATATTTATGATTATTTTAACAGGGCTGACGAAAGCGCACACCAGAGAATTGGCGGAAGCGGACTCGGTCTGGCGATTACCAAGCATCTTGTTGATTTGATTGAAGGAGAGATCGCCGTAGACAGTATATATACTAAAGGCAGTACTTTTACGGTAATGTTTAAACAGGAGATTGTAGATAAGACACCTATAGGCGAGGTTAATCTTTTTAACAGAAAAGTGCATGAAGGAGAACATTATAAACCATTGTTTGAAGCTCCTGAGGCCAGAGTGTTGGTTGTTGATGACAATACAATGAATTCGCTTCTTTTAAGCCGACTTTTACAGGGAACCAAGGTTTCGGTGGATATTGCCAACAGCGGAAGTAAGTGCCTTGAAATGACGAAACGAAAATACTATAACGTTATTTTGATGGATTATCTTATGCCGGGTATGAGCGGCGTGGAGACTCTTAAGGAACTTCGTGTACAGGAGAATGGCCTTTGCAGGGAAACACCTGTAATAGTAGTAACTGCCAATGCAATGGTAGAGGCAAGAGAAGAGTTTTATAAACATGGTTTTGACGGATATGTTGAAAAACCTATTAGGGGCAGATTGCTTGAAGCGGAAGTGTTAAAATTTATTCCGGAAGAACTCGTGGAATATAGGGAAAGTGAATATGTAGAAGCGGAAAAAATGGGCAAAATGCAAGAAAATTCCGTCAAGAAACGTAAGAAGATATATATTACTACGGACTGTACCTGCGATCTTCCGGCTGAGTTGATAGATAAGTATGATATACGCCTTATGTATCTGTATGTAAAAACACCGCATGGCCGATTTGCGGATACTAAGGAGATTGATTCTGACAGTTTAGGACAGTATATTTCATCGGTAAGCAGCAATGCATATGCCGATGGTGTTACAATTGAAGAATATGAAGATTTCTTTGCTGAGACACTTATTCAGGCGGAAAGAGTAATACACATATCTTTGTCTGCCAATACAGGAGGCAGCTATAATACTGCGATAGCTGCCGCAAAAGGTTTCGATCATGTACGTATAGTGGATTCGGGACAGATATCTTGCGGACAGGGAATAATTGCATTACATGCTGCAAAACTTGCATCAGAAGGCAAAAGTTCGGATGAGATTATTGCAGATGTTGAAAAACTAAAAAAACGTATTCAGACAAGATTTGTTTTGCCGGGAGCAGAAATATTCAGCCGTGGTGGTCGTATGAGAAGCATTGTTGCCAAAGCATGCGATATATTCAAATTGCATCCGATGGTTAGGATGAAACAAGGCAAAGCCGTTTGCGTGGGACTTCTCGGAGGAAGTGTAGAAAGGGCATGGAGACAGGGAATACGTTGGCATCTTAGGAGCAAACGAAAGATCTGCACGGATATTGTTGTTATTACACATGTGGGTTGCAGTGTAAAACAACAGGAGTGGATAAAGAATGAAGTACTAAAATGTATTCCGTTTGAAAGGGTTATTATGCAGAAAGCATCCTTTACGAGTGCATGTAATTCGGGTATAGAGTCAATAGGAATCTCATATTACAGTACCAAGTAAAAGGTCTTGAATTATTTGTTGTTTCTTGTTAGAATGGTTAAATGGTAAAGGAGGCGATAGGTTAAATGATTCGTAGAGAAGATTTACTGGCACTTGATTTTTATAAAAGAGAAAAGTTTACCGGAAGTCATATGGGTATGAGATACCGTGTTGAACTTCAGGGAGAAAAGCCGGATTTTAAACTTAAAGCCACCGTTTGGCCTGAGCCGTATGCGTATGATACCACTGAGGATGATAAGAAGATTTCTGAGGAATTCGAATATTCTAAAGATGGAATGAATAAGGTTACGGAATGGCTTAATGAACAATATAAGCAGCATGATTGGAGAGCAGAATGAAGAAGATTTTAGAGCAAATAGGAGAAGTTGTAAGTAATGCATTTGTTACATGTGGATATGAGGCAGGCTACGGAAGAGTGACGATTTCAAACCGACCTGACCTTTGTGAGTATCAGTGTAACGGTGCGATGGTTGCAGCTAAAGCATATAAGAAGGCACCGATTGCGATTGCAACAGAGGTTGTGGACAACCTTAAGGATAATGACTTGTTTGAGGAGATAGTTGCAATAGCACCGGGATTTATCAATATTAAAATAAGCAAGGATTTTCTTTGTGACTATCTTAACAAGATGGTGGTAGAGGATAAGTTCGGTCTTGAAATGCCGGAGAACCCTCTTACAATTATGGTGGATTATGGCGGAGCCAATGTTGCGAAGCCTCTTCACGTTGGACATCTTCGTCCGGCTATTATTGGTGAAAGTGTTAAGAGGATTTGCAGATACGTAGGTCATAACGTAATTGGTGATGCACATCTTGGTGATTGGGGACTTCCGATGGGACAGGTTATCGAAGAGACTAAAGACCGTCAGCCCGACCTTCCGTATTTTAATCCTGATTTCAAGGGAGAGTATCCGACGGAAGCGCCTTTTACAATATCAGAGCTTGAGGAGATTTATCCTGCGGCAAGCGCCAAATGTAAAGTGGATGAGGCGTTCAAAGCACGTGCACATGAGGCGACCTTTAAGCTTCAGAATTATGATCCTGCTTACACTGCATTGTGGAAGCATATTATGAATGTTTCAAAGGCAGACCTTAAGAAGAATTATGATTCACTTCAGGTATTCTTTGATTTATGGAAGGGCGAGAGCGATGCACAACCGTATATCGAGGATATGATTAATGATATGATTGCAAAAGGTGTTGCTTATGAGAGTCAGGGCGCACTTGTAGTTGATATTGCAGAGCCTACAGACAAGAAAGAATTACCTCCCTGTATCGTAAGAAAGTCAGACGGAGCATATCTTTATGAGACAACTGACCTTGCCACAATTATTGAGCGAGTTAAGTTATATAATCCCGATCAGGAGATTTACGTAGTTGATAAGCGTCAGGATTTGCATTTTATACAAGTGTTCAGAGCGGCGAGAAAGGCGGGACTTGTAAGCTCTGAGCATAAGCTTGATTTTCTTGGCTTCGGTACGATGAACGGCAAGGATGGAAAGCCTTTCAAGACAAGAGACGGCGGTGTTTTAAGACTTGAGGCACTCGTTAAGGATATTAATGATGCTGTATATAACAGAATTATTGAGAATCGTGAGGTGGATGAGGCAGAGGCGAGAGAGAATGCCAAGATTATCGGTCTTGCGGCACTCAAGTATGGTGACTTGTCTAATCAGGCATCTAAAGATTATGTTTTTGATGTAGATCGTTTTACATCTTTTGAGGGTAATACAGGACCTTATATTCTTTATACAATCGTACGTATTAAGTCTATTCTTAATAAATATGCTGATAATGGCGGAGATCTGGAAGGTGTTAAGACTATTGGAGCTGCAGCTGAGATTTTAAGTGACAGTGAGAAAGGTCTTATGCTTCAAATTACAAGACTTAACGAGATGCTTGAGAATGCATACGAGGAAATTGCGCCTCATAAGGTTTGTCAGTACTGCTATGAATTGTCAGATGCATTTAACAAGTTTTATCATGAGACGAAGATTATTGCAGAAGAGGACAAGACACGTCAGGCGGGCTGGATTGAGCTTCTTAAGCTTACCAAGAATATTTTACTTACATGTATTGATTTGCTTGGTTTTGAGGCTCCGGAACGTATGTAATAATAATATTTAACAATGACAGGGGCGGTATTCTTCGGATACCGCCCTGTTTGGAGGTTTGTGTGGTTACAAAGGATATTCCTTACTTTGATTTGGAGCAGATAGCTGAATCAGGGCAATGCTTCAGATGGTTTAAAATTGATAATAACAGATATAAAATAGTTGCATTTGGCCGATGTATAGAAGTGTTTCAGGAAGGCACTCAGGTAAGTTTTGATTGTACACTGGAAGATTTTGAGAATATCTGGTATAATTATTTTGACCTTGGTACCGATTATGAGAGTATTGTAAAAGCTGTGGATAAAGAAGATGTTTTCCTGGGCAAGGCAGTAGATGCGGCAGCAGGAATAAGGATTCTTAATCAGGAACTTTGGGAAATGATAGTTTCTTTTATTATTTCGCAGAATAACAATATCCCGAGAATAAAGAAGAGTATAGAAGCTGTTTGCACAGGACTTGGGAAAAGGTTGGATGAAGGTTTGTACAGCTTCCCGACATACGAAGAGTTGCGTTTGGCAGACAGAAGCATTATAAGCGGGGCAGGACTTGGTTACAGGGATGCCTACATCGTTGAGCTGTGTGAAAAATATTCACCGGATGCTATACTTGAAGCAGTGGCGGATATGGGATATGACGAAGCCAAAAAGTATTATATGTCGTTTAAAGGTATCGGTGCGAAGGTTGCCAATTGTATTTGCTTGTTCGGACTTCATAAGCTTGATGCATGTCCGATAGATACATGGATGCAGAGGATAATTGATGAGGAGTACGGTGGGGAGATTCCGGACTGGATGACCGGAGAATATGCAGGGGTATATCAACAATATACATTTTACTATAAGAGATATATTGAGGGTAAAGTGTAAAATCGGAGAGATAACTGCTTATGTTTAAAAGGAAATGTATTGGTGTAATTTGGGTTATAATAAGCGTTGTTTTATGCAGTGGTTGCGCCATGCAACAGTCAGAAATGATTACAACGGTTGGTGAGTCTTCAATTGAAACGACCACTGATGTTACAAGTGTGCAAGAGCAGGAGGCTTTGCAAGACAATTTAGAAGAAATTGCCGGCACAGAAGCAATAACAGTAATGACGGAAGAGATGACAACGACGCCGGAAGAGACAACTGCAACGCCGGAAGAGACAATTAAGTGGGAAATAGAGACAACTGCGAAAGAATCTGAAATAACTACGCAGGAACCGGAGACAACTGCGCCTTACGGAGAATGCGTATATGCAACTTCTGTTGCCAATATACGTTTTGCACCGAATACGAAGAGTAATATTGTAGGACAAACGGAGATTGGTAGGGAATATCTGTGTTTTGAAAAACTGGAAAATGGTTGGTATCATCTGAAAATAAATGATGCGAATGTCTATTGCTACGGGAAGTATTTTTCAGACAAACCAACTAACAAGAAGCCATATGATGACCCGTATACTTACGAGGATATGGTTGCGGATATTGACAGACTCAGTACAAAATACGAAAATGGTTTTAAGGCAGAAGTGCTTGGTACATCATATGATGACAGGAATATTTACCTTTTGACAATAGGTAATCCAAATGCTGAAAAATCAGTGTTTTTTACTGCCTCGATACATGGGGCGGAGTATATATCGACCCAGCTTGTTATGGCACAGGCGGAATATTACCTTGATAATCCAGGAGAGAAGTATGACGGTGTGAGTTTTGAAGAGATACTTGATAAAGTATGTATTTATATATTGCCGATGGTTAATCCGGACAGTGTTGCCATCAATCAAAGTGGTTTTTTTGCAATACGAAATGCTGAGCTTAGGGATAAGCTTTTTGAACTTGAGTATAACGACAGATGGTCATCGAATGCAAGGGGAGTTGATGTAAATCGCAATTTCCCGACATCAGGATTCGGTAATGATAATGCTGCAAAGCAGAATTATTCAGGGCCTTCATTTAAATATTATGAGGGTGAATATGCAGCGTCTGAGAAGGAAACACAGTATATAATTGATTTTGTTAAGAGTAAAGACAACATATGCGCATATATTTCTTACCATACTAAGGGAGAGGTTATATATTGGAACAAAGGTCAGAAGGGTTCTGTGTATAATAATACATCGGCGATAGCCAAAATGATTGCAAAACTTACCGGTTACAGGAATATCTATAACTATCAGCCTAAAAGCGGTATTGATTATGAATGGGCAGTTTTAGAAGAAGGAATTCCGGGATGTACTGTGGAAATAGGCGATATGGATTCGTATTTTCCCGTGAGACAGTCGCAATGGAAGGATATTTGGAAACGTAATCAAAGCGTAATGATCGCTGTGACTAAATATGCATTAGATTGACAAATAGTGATTATTATGGTAAAATAGTCGTGCTTTCAATTTTTTGTTGACGGCAGAATTATTAGGGAGGATATTAAAATGAAAAAGAGTAAGATTTTAGCATGCGTTATGGCATTTGCTATGGCATGCGGTATGTTGCTTACAGGATGTGGCAACGGTGCAGATTCACTTAGAATGGCAACAGGTGGTACATCAGGTACATACTATGGTTTCAGTGGTATTGTAGCACAGGTTTTGAACGAGAAGTTAAGTGATACACTTAAGATTACTGTTCAGTCTACAGGTGCTTCAAAGGCTAACATTCAGTTACTTGAGTTAGAAGAAGTTGAACTTGCAATCGTACAGAACGACGTTATGTATTACGCATATACAGCAACAGATATGTTCGCAGGCGAAGACAAGGTTGAGAATTTCTCAGCAGTTATTTCATGCTATCCTGAGGTAGTACAGATTATTGCCAATGATTCAGTTAAGTCTATTGAAGACTTGAAGGGCAAGAGAGTATCTGTTGGTGATGCAGGTAGTGGTGTTGAGTTTAATGCTAAGCAGATTCTTGAAGCATACGGAATCACTTTTGATGATATCGTTGTTTCAAACCAGAGCTTTGCTGATTCAGCAGATAGTGTTAAGAATGGTACAATTGATGCTGCATTTGTTGTTGCAGGTACACCTACTAATGCTGTAACAGAGCTTGCCATGACACACAATTTTAAGCTTCTTTCAGTTGATGATGCGCATGCAAAGGCTTTGCAGGATAAGTATGGTTTCTATGCAACAGTTACAGTTCCCGGAGGAACATATACATGTGTTACAGAAGATGTTCAGACTGTAGCAGTTATGGCAACAATCGTTGCTCGTAATGATGTAAGTGAAGATACAATTTATGCATTTGTTAAAGGCCTTTTTGATAACAAGCCTGCTATAGCAGCAGCTCATACAAAGGGTAATGAGCTTGATCTCAAGACAGCAGTTTCAGGTATTTCAATTCCTTTCCATGCAGGTGCTGAGAAGTACTACAAAGAAGTTGGAGCATTAAAATAATTGCGATGAATAAAAAGCGTATTTATTTTGCAATGACCGCCGCGGTAATTTTTACCGCCGCGGTCTTGCTTTGCATTATTATTTCAATTAATGATAATAACAAAAAACTAGTTTTAAGAGATTTGGATACCGGGAAGGTATACGGAAAGTATGAGTTGGTTGAAGGAGATACATTTTCAATTACATTTGTGCATTCTGTTAACAAGAGCCCGGTGACAGAGGTTTATAAGATAAAGAACGACAAGATTTATCTTGAAGAATGCATTTATTATGCTTTTGGAGCAGGTGTTGCGACGACTTTAGAGGGAGAGCAGACACTAAGCTACGGTGAGAACGGAGAAATGATTATAAGTAATATCAATACTTTAATGTATGATTTGATATATGTCGTTGGAACTGTGTCAGATCATGTATTAGAGCTTCAGAATACGGAAATAAGTCTGCGTGAGCTTTGTGGGCAAAATAGCAGTGTATCGTTTATATATGAGTAATAATTTATTAAGTAAGAAGGAGGAGTAGTTTTGAGCAACTCAAAATCATCACAGGCAGTTAATGAGAATATCGCAGCAGAAAGTCAGAATGTTGCTGCTGATGTCGAAGCGATAATGAAAAAATACGACAGGGAATCCAATGTGCGTATTTATGAAGGTATTCCGAGAACAGTACTCAGATATATGTTGGCAATTTTTACATTGTATTGTGTATATATTAATATTTTTGCTAACTGGGAGACACGTATTGAACGTGCATCTTTTGTAGGTTGCGTAGTATTCTTTATTTTTATGCTTTATCCAGCAACCAAGAAAGGCGAGCTTAAGCCTAATTACATACCGTGGTATGATGTTATCCTCGGACTTTTGGGAGCATTTGCATATTTTTATTTTGTAGCTAATTGCCGTGAGATTATAAATGCAGGTATCAAGCTTAACGGTTTCGAGATCGCGATAGGTATTATCGGTGTTCTTGTAACATTGGAAGCATGCCGTCGTTCGGTTGGTATTCCGATTGTAATTGTTGCATGTGCGTTTATAATTTATGCGCTTACGCAGAAGTCTTTGAGAATAAATGTTTATAACTTATTCTTTACAACAGAGGGTGTTATCGGTGTTCCTACAAGAGCATGTTCGACATTTATTGTGTTGTTCGTACTTTTTGGTGCATTCCTTGAGAAGACAGGAATTGCAGATTTCTTTATCCAGTTTGCCAATTCAATCTGCGGTCGTTATGCAGGCGGTCCTGCGAAAGCGGCAGTAGTTGCAAGTGCACTTGAGGGTGTTGCTTCAGGTTCTTCAGTTGCCAATACCGTAGGTTCGGGTTCAATTACAATTCCGATGATGAAGCGCCTTGGATATAACAAAGAGTTCGCAGGAGCCGTAGAAGCGGCAGCTTCAACCGGTGGACAGATTATGCCTCCTATTATGGGTGCTGCGGCATTTCTTATGGTTGAGTATTCCGGATTCGCATATAGTTCAATCGCGCTTCGTGCGATTCTTCCGGCGGCACTTTATTTTATCGGTATTTTCCTTATGGTTCATCTTGAGGCTAAGAAGCTTGGTCTTAGAGGAATTCCGAAGGAAGAACTTCCGAATTTCTTTAAACTTGTTTTGAAAAAGGGTTACTTGCTTATTCCGCTTATTGTTTTGGTATCGCTTCTTTCTTCCAAGACAATCACATATGCAGCTATAGTGGCAATCGGTGTTGCTATCTTAGTAAGTATGTTCCATAAAGACACAAGAATTAATTATACAAAGTTTGTTGATGCATTAGAAACAGCTGCTAAGAATGTTCTTACTGTAGGTATTGCATGTGCCGTTGCAGGTGTTGTTGCCTGTGTAATCACAACAACAGGTATTGGTAATCAGCTTATTACATTGATTGTAGGCGCTTCAGGTGGATATAAGATTATAGCACTTTTCCTTACAATGCTCACATGTATTGTACTCGGTATGGGTGTTCCAACTACAGCGAACTACGTTATTATGGCTACTACATGTGCTCCGATTCTTATTGAGATGGGAATTCCTGCACTTGCGGCTCATATGTTTGTATTTTATTTTGGTATTGTGGCAGATATTACACCGCCGGTTGCGCTTGCAGCATATGCCGGTGCAGCGATTGCCAAGGCGGATCCGATGAAGACGGGGGTTAATGCAACAAAACTTGCGATTGCTGCATTTATTGTGCCGTATATATTCGCACTTAATCCGGCGATGCTGTTCATTGATACCAATGTGTGGGAAGTAATTCAGATTGTTGCTACATCGGTAATCGGTATGTTTGGTGTATCGATGGGACTTGAAGGATATTGTTTGAAACATTTGAATCCGTTATTTAGAATAGTTTCTGTTATAGCCGGTTTACTTCTTATTTATCCGGGAACTGTTACGGATATTATCGGTATCGTAATTATTGCACTTGTAATTTTTGAACAGGTTATTGCAACCAAGAATAAAAAGGCTGCAGAAGCTTAGAATAAGACGAATAACATGGCGTAGCTTATGGCTATGCCATATTATTTCTGAAGGTTATGCGCTTTTGATATTGGGGTGATTATATGCATGAAGCTGACAAATTGAATGACAAAGAGATGCGAGAAGTTTTGTTTGATTACTATGAATCAACTAATGAGCGTTTGCGTATTTTTGAGGAACTTTGTATTGCGAAAAGCAGGGCGGATGCAATTCTTGTAAGGGAAGATTGTCTGATTGGTTTTGAGATAAAGAGCGACAGGGACAGCTTGGAGCGACTTGAAAGCCAGGTCAAAAATTACAGTAAATTTTGTAATCTTTGTTATATTGTTACAGGTAATAAGCATATTGATAAAATACATGAGTATGTGCCGGAAACATACGGCATCATAAAAATTTTTTATGACGAAAATAAAAAGCTTTCACTTGAGATTGTGAGGGAAGCTACAAGAAAACCTAAGGAAGCACTTAAGCGCAAGTTAAAGCACCAGTTGTCGCTTCTATGGCGCCCGGAGATAGTGGGGATTGCCAAGGCAAATAAGGTAAAGCCGATTTCAAGAAAATCCAAACCTAAGATTGCGACAATGCTTGTGGAACAGGTGCCGTTTGATGTTTTGCAGAGGGCGATTTGTGAAGCGCTGATGGAGAGAGATTATTCTATTTATCTTGAAAAAGAAGATGAATAGATTTCAGGAGGATGTTTTATGGGACAGAAGAGAACTATGGAATTTAAGATGGAGCGAGAAGGCCTCGTAAAGATTGGTGATGAGGTTGAGATAAGCGAAGGCAAGCTTCCTAAGAGCTATTATTATGTGGTGGAGCCTGCAGTTGCGATGTCGGCCAATTTTCCGTTTAACCAGAGACTTAATGCGACTAAAGGTACTGTGGTAAATGTATCGCAGAATGAGAAGGGATTCTATGTTACGGTAGAGTTTGATTGTTAACAGTAAAGTTTTTCGGAGGTATTATTTATGTATGATAAGCTGACAAAGAATGATATTGAAAAGATGCAAAAGGAAATAGAGTACCGTAAGCTCGTAGTACGTAAAGAGGCGATAGAAGCAGTAAAGGAAGCGAGAGCACAGGGCGACCTCAGTGAGAACTTTGAATATTATGCGGCAAAGCGTGAGAAAAATATGAATGAAAGTCGCATTCGTTATCTTGAGAGAATGATAAAGACTGCGGAGATTATTTCAGATGATTCGGTGGAAGATGAGGTCGGTCTTAACAATACAATCGATTTATATTTCGAGGAAGATGATGCTGTTGAGACTTATAAGCTTGTTACGAATGTCAGAGCAAGTTCATTAAGCAATCTTATAAGTCTTGAATCACCGCTTGGTAAGGCGGTTATGGGCAAAAAAGTGGGTGACCGCGCAGAAGTTAAGGTTAGCGACACGTATAGTTACTATGTAACGATAAAAGCTATTGATAAGTCTACGGATGATTCAGGGGATATGATTCGTAAGTTTTAAAGATGATTAAGAAGTTTTGCCGGGTATGGGTTATTTTGCAGATAATGTAGTGAGGGTAACATATGAGAGTAATAACACTTGTTGAAGATAGTCTTAAAGAAGAACAAAAGAATAACGGTTTAGATACCGAGCATGGGCTCAGCTTTTATGTGGAGACCGGGAAACATAGATTCCTGTTTGATGTGGGGATGAGCGATTTGTATCGCATGAATGCAGAGAAGTTGGGGTTAGACGTGACAAAAGCGGAGTTTCTTGTGTTGTCGCACGGACATTATGATCATGGCGGCGGACTTGCGGATTTTCTTGAGAATACAGATGATGCAGTACCGGCATATCATAAAGAAGAGTCTTTTGGAGATTATTTTTCACACAGGGTAACAGGACTTAAATATATAGGACTTGATAAAGAACTTAAGGAAAAGTATGGGACGCGACTTGTTGATACAGGGGATTTTTATCGTGTTAACAAGGAAGTAAGTGTTTTTAGCGTTGCAAGGAATGATGAAAGTTATAAGGATAAGTTTCCTTTTGCCAATACGGTGTTAAAAAAGATGTCTGCAGAAGGAGAGTATGTTGCTGATGATTTTTTGCATGAGCAGAATCTTGCTATAGAGGCAGACGGCAAACTGGTGCTTATGAGTGCGTGTTCGCATTGCGGAATTGTTAATATAATGGAGCAGTTTGAGCGAATTTATGGCAGAAGACCTGACGTGGTTATAGGCGGGCTTCATCTGACCAATCCACAGACTCATGAGTGTGAGCCGGAGGACAGGCTTTTAAGACTTTCAGAGTATTTATTACAGGGAGACACAAGATACTATATTGGGCATTGCACGGGAGATGCGGCAGTAGAATACCTTAAAAGTAAGTTGGGGGACAGAATTGAGAGATTGACATCAGGAACGGTAATTGATATAGTCTAAAAGGAGGATGCGAACATGAAAATAACATATCAGCAGATAATAGATAACGATACCGTTAAAACATATATTAAAAAAGCGGACGAGTCTTTAAGTGCGCTCGGTTACACAGAGCATAGCTTTACACATGTCGGTAAGGTTGCAAAGACCGCAAGTGATATTTTGATTACACTGGGATATTCTGAGCATGAGGCAGAGCTTGCGCGTATTGCAGGATATCTTCATGATATTGGCAATGTAGTTAACCGTATTGACCATGCGCAGAGTGGTGCGGTGATGGCATTTAGAATTCTTGATAAGATGGAGATGGATGCGGAGGATATTGCTACGATAATTACCGCTATCGGTAATCATGACGAGTCTACGGCATTTCCGGTAAATCCTGTGGCAGCGGCACTTATTCTTGCAGATAAGACTGATGTTCGCTACTCAAGAGTGCGTAATCAGGATTTTTCAAGCTTTGATATTCACGACAGAGTTAACTATTCAGTAAAAGAGGCCAAGCTTGATATTGTAAAGGATTCACATATTGAGCTTGCACTTACCATCGACACAGAGTTCTGCGCAGTAATGGATTATTTTGAAATATTCCTTAACCGTATGATTTTATGCAGAAAGTCTGCAGAGCGACTTGGATTAAAATTTAAATTATTAATAAATGGTCAGAGACTGTTGTAAAAGAAAGGAAGCGTATTGTAATGGCAGAAGAAAAGAGACAGTGTTCAAACACATCATGTTCAAGAGAGAGTTGTGAGGGATGTCCTTCCA